>NZ_SSOF01000047.1:0-10556 GCF_029873115.1 Pseudomonas sp. BN606
GAGGTGGTAGAACACGCCGCCAACATCGGCACCCTGCAGATGGGCGAACTGGCCAACAACGTCGCCAACGGCGTGGACACCTACACCCTGCTGCAACCGATCGGCGTGTGCGCCGGCATCACCCCGTTCAACTTCCCGGCGATGATCCCACTGTGGATGTTCCCCATGGCCATCGCCTGCGGTAACACCTTCGTCCTCAAGCCCTCCGAGCAGGACCCGCTGGTGACCATGCGCCTGGTCGAGCTGGCGCTGGAAGCCGGCATCCCGAAAGGCGTGCTGAACGTGATCCACGGCGGCGTCGATGCGGTAAACCTGATCTGCGACCACCCGGACATTAAGGCCGTGTCCTTCGTCGGCTCCACCAAGGTGGGCACCCACGTCTACAACCGCGCCACCCTGAACGGCAAGCGCGCGCAATGCATGATGGGCGCCAAGAACCACGCCATCGTCCTGCCCGACGCGAACAAGCAGCAGACCCTGAACAACCTGCTGGGTGCCTCCTTCGGCGCCGCCGGCCAGCGCTGCATGGCCCTGCCGGTCGTAATCCTGGTAGGCGAGGCGCAGACCTGGCTGCCGGACCTGGTGGAAAAGGCCACGACCCTCAAGGTCAATGCCGGCGTCGAGCCGGGTACCGATATCGGCCCGGTGGTGTCCTGCGCGGCGTTGGACCGCATCAGCGGCCTGATTGCCACCGGCATCGAGGAAGGCGCCAAGCTGGTCCTGGACGGCCGCAACCCGAGCGTACCCGGTTATCTGGAAGGCAACTTCGTCGGCCCGACCATCTTCTCCGGCGTTACCCCGTCGATGACCATCTACCGCGAGGAGATCTTCGGGCCGGTGCTCTGCGTGGTGAACGCCGCCTCCCTGGACGAGGCCATCTCCTTCATCAATGCCAACCCGAACGGCAACGGCACCGCGCTCTTCACCCGCTCCGGCGCCGCCGCACGCCACTTCCAGGAAGAGATCGACGTGGGTCAGGTCGGCATCAACGTACCGATTCCGGTGCCGGTCCCGCTGTTCTCCTTCAGCGGCTCCCGCGCCTCCAAGCTCGGCGACCTCGGCCCCTACGGCAAGCAAGTGGTGCTGTTCTACACCCAGACCAAGACCATCACCCAGCGCTGGTTCGACGAGAGCGATGTCGGCGGCGCAGTGAACACAACCATTACCCTCAAGTGAGGCTTCAGGGGCGGGCTATGAACCGCCCCTGATTAAGGAGACCTCTAAATGGCATTCGAATCTCTACTTGTTGAAGTCCATGGCCGCGTTGGCCTGATTACATTAAACCGACCCAAAGCGCTCAATGCGTTAAACGTCAATCTGATAGACGAAATCAACCGGGCACTAGACGGCCTGGATCGCGATCCCAACGTCGGTTGCATGGTGATTACCGGTTCTTCCAAGGCCTTCGCGGCCGGCGCCGACATCAAGGAAATGGTCGACATGGCCTATCCGCAAGTGTTCCTTGATGACTTCTTTTCTGCAGCAGATCGCATTGCAGCCCGACGCAAACCCCTGATCGCCGCTGTTGCTGGCTATGCGCTGGGTGGCGGCTGCGAGCTGGCGCTGATGTGCGACTTCATCTACGCCGCTGACAACGCTCGTTTTGCCCTGCCAGAGATCACCCTTGGTGTTTTACCCGGGATCGGCGGAACCCAACGCTTGGCTCGTGCCATTGGCAAGGCCAAGGCCATGGAGATGTGCCTAAGTGGTCGACAAATGGATGCCCAGGAGGCAGAGCGCGCCGGCTTGGTTGCACGCGTACTGCCGGTTGAGCTCCTCCTCGAGGAAACGCTGAAAAGCGCTGCAGCCATAGCAGAGAAATCTATGCCGGCAGCCATGCTGATCAAGGAGTCAGTTAATCGCGCCTTCGAAGGCAGCTTGGCGGAAGGTATCCGGTTCGAGCGTCGAGTATTCCACTCCACTTTTGCCAACGCAGATCAAAGGGAAGGCATGAGTGCCTTCGTTGAAAAGCGTACTCCCCACTTCATTCACCGCTGAAATTTCTGGCCCTACCTCAAGAGGACGCCAACATGCATATCGGATTCCTTGGCCTCGGCAACATGGGCGGCCCCATGGCCCGCAACCTGCTCAAGGCCGGCCACACCCTCACCGTATTCGACCCCTCGCCGCTGGCGACCGCCGCACTCGTAGAGCTCGGCGCCCGCACCTCCAACAGCCCGGCGGAGCTGGCCCGCGATGGCGTCGCCGCGATCATCACCATGCTGCCCACCGCGGCCCACGTGAAGGATGTCTACCTGGGCGCCGAAGGCCTATTGGCCAACGTCCAGCCGGGCGTGCTGCTGATCGACAGCTCGACCATCGACCCGCTCAGCGCCCGCGAAGTGGCCAAAGCCGCCGCCTCCCAGGGCAATCCCATGCTCGACGCGCCGGTTTCCGGTGGCACAGGTGGCGCGGCGGCTGGCACCCTGACTTTCATGGTCGGCGGCACCGTCAGCGCCTTCGACGAGGCCCACCTGCTGCTCGCCGCCATGGGCAAGAACATCGTCTACTGTGGTGACACAGGCAACGGCCAGGTGGCCAAGATCGCCAACAACATGCTGCTAGGCATCTCCATGGTCGGCGTCGCCGAAGCCATGGCGCTGGGCGTTGCCCTGGGCATGGACGCGAAAGTCCTGGCCGGCATCATCAACACCTCCAGCGGCCGCTGCTGGAGCTCGGAAATCAACAACCCGTTCCCCGGCGTGCTGGAAAACGCCCCGGCGTCCCGCGGCTACAGCGGCGGTTTCGGCACCGATCTAATGCTTAAGGACCTAGGCCTGGCCACCGAAGCCGCGCGCCATGCGAAACAACCGGTGGTGCTCGGCGCCGCGGCCCAGCAGCTGTACCAGACCTTCAGCCTACAGGGTCACGGCGGCCTGGACTTCTCCGCAATCATCAGCCTGTTCCGTCGGGAAGCCTGAGCATGAGTGAGCACGAGGCACCGGTACTGGCCAGTGTGCGCAACCGCGTCGGTCACCTGACCCTCAACCGCCCGGCCGGGTTGAACACCCTGACCCTGCCCATGGTGCGCCTGCTACAGCGCCACCTGTGGGCCTGGGAACTCGACCCGGACATCGTCGCGGTGGTCATTCGCGGCGCTGGTGAGAAAGCGTTCTGCGCCGGCGGCGATATCCGCATGCTCTACGAGAGCCATGCCACCGGCGACAACCAGCACCAACTGTTCCTCGAAGAGGAATACGCGCTCGACGAATACCTGCACGGCTATTCCAAGCCTGTGATGGCCCTAATGGATGGATTCGTGCTTGGCGGCGGTATGGGCCTGGCCCAGGCCGCGTCGCTGCGGGTTATCACCGAGCGCACCCGCATGGGCATGCCGGAAGTCGGCATCGGCTTCTTCCCGGATGTTGGCGGCAGCTACTTCCTGCCGCGCCTGCCCGGCGAACTGGGCGTCTACCTGGGCGTCATCGGCTGCCAGGTGCGCGCCGCCGATGCCCTCTACACCGGACTGGCCGACTATTGCCTGCCCAGCGAACGCATCGCTGAGCTGGATCAGGCGCTGGACACCCTCAACTGGAGCTTCGCGCCGCAGGAAAACCTCCACCAGTTGCTGGCCGGCCTCGCCACCGAGCGCATCCCTGGATCGGAGCTGAAGGCCTATCGCCAAGTTATCGACGAAATTTTTTCACTTCCCAATCTCAAGGAGATCCGCACGGCGCTGCAGTCCGACACCCGGCCCGGTGTACAAGATTGGGCAGAGGAAACGCTCCGCCTGCTCAACAAGAATTCCCCACTCGCCATGGCTGTGACCCTCAAGCTGCTGCGCTGCGGTCGATGCCTTAGTCTGGCTGACTGTGTCGATCTTGAGCTGCATCTTGACCGCCAGTGGTTCGACAAGGGCGACCTGATAGAGGGCATTCGCGCCCTGATCATCGATAAGGACAAAAACCCACGCTGGAACCCACCGAACCTTGAGGAGTTACAGGATGAACGGGTGAAAGCCTTTTTTGCAGGCTTTCATACCCGTCGAACCTCTGCAATAGCTGCTAAGCGGCCAGAAACTTAATAGCGCCAGGCACGACCGATCCGCTGGAGACCTTTAATGCACGATATCGAACTCACCGAAGAACAACACATGATCCGCGACATGGCGCGGGACTTCGCCCGCGCTGAAGTCGCGCCCCACGCACAGGCCTGGGAAAAGGCTGGCTGGATAGACGACGACCTGGTGCAGCAGATGGGCGAGCTGGGCCTGCTCGGCATGGTGGTGCCCGAGGAATGGGGCGGCAGCTATATCGACTATGTGGCCTATGCCCTGGCGGTGGAAGAAATCTCCGCCGGCGACGGTGCGCTCGGCGCCCTGATGAGTATCCACAACTCCGTGGGCTGCGGGCCCATCCTCAACTACGGAAGCCAGGCGCAGAAGGACTTGTGGCTGCCGCAGCTGGCGAGCGGCACCGCCATCGGTTGCTTCTGCCTCACCGAACCCCAGGCGGGTTCGGAAGCGCACAATCTGCGCACCCGCGCCGAGCTGGTGGACGGTCACTGGGTGCTGAACGGCGCCAAACAGTTTGTCAGCAATGGCAAGCGTGCCAAGCTCGCCATCGTCTTCGCCGTGACCGATCCGGAACTGGGCAAGAAGGGCCTCTCCGCATTCCTGGTCCCCACCGACACCCCCGGCTTCGTGGTGGACCGCAGCGAGCACAAAATGGGGATCAAGGCCTCCGATACCTGCGCCGTCACCCTGAGCGATTGTCGCATTCCGGAAGAGAACCTGCTGGGCCTGCGCGGCAAAGGCCTCGCCATTGCCCTGTCCAACCTCGAAGGCGGCCGCATCGGCATCGCCGCCCAGGCCCTAGGCATCGCCCGTGCGGCCTTCGAGGCGGCGCTCGGTTATGCACGGGAACGGGTGCAGTTCGGCAAGCCGATCATCGAGCACCAGAGCATCGGCAACTTGTTGGCAGACATGCACACCCGCCTCAACGCCGCGCGGCTGATGATTCTCCACGCCGCCCGCCTGAAGAGCGCCGGCCTGCCCTGCCTCTCGGAAGCCTCGCAGGCCAAGCTGTTCGCCTCGGAAATCGCTGAGCAGGTGTGCTCCAGCGCGATCCAGATCCACGGCGGCTACGGCTACCTGGAGGACTACCCGGTGGAGAAGTACTACCGCGATGCGCGCATCACCCAGATCTACGAAGGCTCCAGTGAAGTGCAGCGGCTGCTGATCGCTCGGGAAATGGCTAATTACACTTTATAGAACCTCTTGTGGGCGCCTCAGCGGTGCCCACAAGCGCCCCAACTATGCACCCATGATCATCACAAACATCCAAGAATCGCTAGAAGCAGTACCTCTGGCGGCGAATAACACTGTTAGCTGTAGCCACATCGATGAAGATCTGATGTCCATGTCCATTACTTTGTTTGACGAGCTGCAGCCATCCACTCTCAGCCAACCTATAAGTACTACTGGCTCCCCAAAACGCTATCAACAAACACGCGAGAAAGCTCTGGAGCTGTTCGCTAAGCGTGGCTATAGCCGAGTTAGCATGCGTGATTTGGCAGAGTTCATGGGCATTCGTGCCGGCTCTCTCTACAACCACATCGAAAGCAAAGAAGCCTTGCTGTTCGAGCTAATCGAGGAACTATATGAGCAGTTGCTAGATGGCGCGCTGGAATTAACCCACCGGGACGTCTCCCCCACAGCACGACTGCTTCTCCTCACTGAAACCCATCTCCAACTACACAACGGTATGGGCGCACACTTCCGTCTGGCGGAGTACGACGTACACTACCTCAATAACGATCACCAGGAACGGATCCTAAAGTTGCGTCAACTCTATGAGGCGGTGCTAATAAAAACCGTTGAGCAACTAACTGGAGAGCCAGCATGCATGCTCCGACGCGCCGGCCTAGCTAGCATCGTTTCACAGCTTAACCAGTTACCGGCTTGGTTCGGAGAGGCACCAACTGGCAATACGGCAAAGTTTGAGATGCTGCGCGAAATGATTATTGGATCCATACGAGGCGTGCTCCAGGCCACCCAGCGTGTAGCTAACTCGGTAGCTCAAACCGGTGGCAGATAGCTCATCGATGTTGACTCGCCCATCAGTAGCGGCTGGTTAAGTTCGACGCAGCCCCGCAGGTATTCGGCTACCTGAGTAATACGACGGAGTTTACGTAGATCCTCGCTATAATAGATCCAGAACTGCCGCACTACCTCGATCTCACCCGGAAGAACTTCGCACAGACGCTGGTTCTGTCCTGCTAGAAAGCAGGGAAGAATTGCAAGCGCTCTTCCCTCCAGCGCTGCATGGTAATGAGCAATCACACTAGTACTACGCAGTTGGCGTACCGCTCCGGGTACAAGGTCATTTAAGTAGAGAAGCTTGGGGCTGAAGGCTAAGTCTTCAACGTAGGAGATGAACGTGTGCCCGGCCAAGCTTTCGAGGCTGAGAATCGGCGCATGATTGGCCAAGTACTCAGGAGTGGCATACAAGCGAAGACGGTAGTCGCAAAGCTTAGAACAGACATACGGCCCCCGTTGCGGGCGCTCCAGCGTAATAGCGATATCAGCCTCGCGCCTAGACAAGCTCACAAAGTGTGGCACCGGGAGGATATCCAATGAGATGTGTGGATGGCGGTCTTGGAATCGACTCATATGTTGAGTGATGAAACTGGAGCCGAATCCCTCAGTGCAACCGATACGCACATGCCCAGACAGTTCCAAGCCAGCGCCTGAAACTTGCTCGCAGGCTGCCTGTAGGGTGCTTTCAAGAGTCTCGGCGTAGCTCAGCATGCGCTGCCCTTCTAGCGTGAGCACAAAACCCGCAGCCCTAGATTTCTCGAATAGCAGTGCACCCAGGTTCTGCTCCAGAACACGGACTCGACGCGAGACTGTGGTGTAGTCAACGCCCAGCCTTCGAGAAGCAGCACTGGCGGTACCGGTGCGCGCCACTTCTAAGAAAAAGCGCAGGTCATCCCAATTTAGACGCTCGAGGCTGGCGCGATTTGGCATATTTTCCTCCAGTTCGCACGATCAGGGCTTAGCTAGCACGACCCACAGCAGTCGCGCCTCTTTTATCAACGCAAATGTTGACTCGCGAGAACCTTTACACCCTCTCGACAAAAAATCAAGTCCGACCGAACGCCGCCAGCCGCAGCGGGAACCTACACGCGCGTTCAAACAGATTGAGATGTCCTGAGGGCATTGAACAGCATCGCTAGCTGCGCCGTATTCTTGGCAGGGCCAGGGACTCGTCCCCCTCACACATTTTAGGGCTGGACCATCCGAACGCTTGACCGTCCCGTATAAGGTTCACGGGGCCACTATCAGACCACCGTCAAGGGGAATAACCGTCCCAGTAAGATAGGCGCTTGCACGGGAGATTAAATAGATGGCAGTGCCGCCAATATCAGTTGCACTGCCAAACCGATGAGCAGGTATACCATCCAACACTGCGCGCTCAACTTCAGCATCAGCGATGACCCCGGCGGTCAGGTCGCTTGGGAAAAAACCCGGGGCAATGGCGTTAACGTTGATGTTCCGCGAACGTAGATCTGATGCCAGCGTGCGGCTAAGCTGATGAATGGCAGCCTTGCTGCAACCATAGGCATAGGCGCCCCCGAAACTTTTTCCGAGAATGCCACCCACTGAACCGATGTTGATTATACGTGCCGGATCGTCAGCTGTGCCGGCCTTCTCCAGCAGGGGACACAGTGCCTGGATCAGGAGAAACGGCGATTGCAGGTTGAGGCTCATCACCGCAGACCAGTCTTTCTCTGTGACAGAACCCAGTGGCGGCGCATGAAATACACCGGCGTTGTTAATCAGCGCGTCCAGTTTGGAGCAGCGGGCCTGCACGGCGCGAAACAGATCAGCCAGATGATCATCGCGCACAAGGTCACACTCAATGAATTCGAACCCCCCGTACTCTGCCAGTTCATTGTTCAGACTGTCTGCCGCAGCATGATCGCGCCCAGCGACCATCACCCGGCAGCCTGCCGCTACCAGGCAGCGGGTAATCATTGCACCGATGCCCTTGGCCCCACCTGTAACCAACACTGTTCTGCCGGCGACGGAAAACAATCCAGAAATGCCATTCCAAGACATAAATCTGAGCTCCTTGTCAGTTTAGTGCTACAAGATGTGAAATGGCTGCCAAACAGCAGCCATTTGCGGTCGGATCAATACAGCAAAACAACGCAATTTGATCCTTAGTGCGACCTGCTTTGATTAGAACTGGCAAAGCTAGGCGGAGAAGACCACCACCTAGCCTTTCGTTCTACGATGTTTTGACGCGGGGAATCACTTCTTGCGCCAGTCGCTGCAGCGACTCGAAATAGGGTTCCGGGTTGTCGATATTGTCATGCGAGTTGACGATGACCTGACCGCAGCCACCAGTGCGCTCGATCATTGCCTCGATCTTTCGCGTCACGGTTTCCGGCGAACCACAGAGCCAGACATGGTCGGCAAGGAAGTCCATATCTATCTGACTGGGATCAATATCCACACCAGCATCCGCGATGATGCCCGGGAACAGATTGAACTTCTTGTAGATCGGGAACAGATAGTGCTCCCAAGTCTTGGCCATGCCACTGGCCTTGGCGCGCCGGCGGGCCTCAGCATCGGAGTCGGCAATGAAGATCTCCCGCGTCACACGGAAGCGCGACGTTTCCGGAGTAAAGCCCTTGGACTGCATAGCTGTGGCCCAAGTGTCGTAATGAGAACGCATAACCTCATGACCACCGAAGAAGGAGATCGGGCTGTAGTTGCGCTCACCAGCCCACTTCAGCGACGAGGAGTTTTTGGTCAGACCGGTAACGGCAATTTCCAGTGCCTCGCGGCCACCCCAGGGGCTGTTGTCCGCGATCTCCACATCGTATTCGGGCATGGTATCCGGCCC
Organism: Pseudomonas sp. BN606; assembly: GCF_029873115.1. Taxonomy (NCBI): domain Bacteria; kingdom Pseudomonadati; phylum Pseudomonadota; class Gammaproteobacteria; order Pseudomonadales; family Pseudomonadaceae; genus Pseudomonas; species Pseudomonas sp. BN606. The sequence goes on from NZ_SSOF01000047.1 coordinate 8,859, forward strand.
AGGGAAGCCGGCCTGGAAGAACTTGCCCTTCTCCATGAAAGGTTTGCGCGCCCAGACCTTCTCCATAAGATCCAGCGCCTCAAACATCTGCTCTTGCAGCGGACCAATGCCTTCGAAACCGTGCAGGATGGCATCGGTGTGATGCCCACCGGGCGCCACACCAAGGAAATAGCGACCCTCAAGAATCTGTGACAGCCAACCAACCTGAATCGCCAGACTGGCCGGGTTGTGATAGGGCAGCAGGTGCGCCATCGGCGCAAAACGGATGTTTTTGGTGATCGGCGCTGCGGCACCGATGATGATCTCCGGACAGGGAATGTTTTCCCAAGCCAGAGTCGCATGCTCACCGATCATGAAATCGGCAAAACCCGCCTCATCACAGACTTGTGCCAGCTTGAGAGACCAATCAAACATCTCCCGCGCAGTGCGGTGAGGAAGATTATAGGGAGTATGGAAAAATCCGCATTGCATAGTCATTACCTCTTGTTATTGTTTAGCCTGTCAGACTGGCTTGCCAGGCAAACCAGCCATGCAATCACTTAAACCAACGTGCCTTCGGCATCCTTGGTCGCGAAGCGAGGAGCCACCAGGCTGGCAAACTTTTCCAGTTCCTCGTTGTTCTGCTCCGGGTCCAGGTGACCCTGACCGAACATCAGGAACAGCTCGTTGAAGCCCAGGCGGTCGTGGGCGCGGCCGATCTGATCGGCGATCTCGTCAGCCGAGCCGATCAGCACGTTCGGCATTTTCTGGCCGAACGGAATGAACCACTTGTCCCAGAACCACTTATGCTCGGCCATCAACTGCTTGGCCTTGTCCTTGTCATCGGTCAGCATCAGGAAACCGCCCCAGGCAGCAACATCCTCACGGGCAACCTCCCGCTCGTGCTGGCGTGCGGTATCGGCATAGCGGGTCCACAGGGCATCGCAAAAGTCCAGGTCGGAAGCCAGCACGATTGGCTTGCCGCCTTCCCGGGCCCACATGTCGACGGTGCGCATGCTGCCGGCAAAGCCGCCGTAAATTTTCGGGTGGGGACTCTGGTAGCACTTCGGCGCAATGCCGATCTGGCGCACGATGCCATCTGCATCCATGCCCTTGCCCATGCTGGCATAGGCCGGGTGACCGGCAGAGCCGCCATTTGGCGGGAACTCCCAGTGTTTGCCCTTGTGGCTAAACACGTCATTGGCCCAGGCCTTCTTGATGACCTGCAGCGACTCCTCGAAGACTTCGCGGTTCAGCGCATCTTGCTCGTCGCGGGCCTTGGCGTTGTCCGGCGTAGTGGCGCTGACACCCGGACGCGCAGCATAGGAGTCGACCCAGCGCGCATGGTAGCCACGGGTGAAACCAACCATCAGGCGCCCTTGGAGCATGTGGTCAAGGGTGGCGATTTCTTCGGCGATACGCACCGGGTTATGGGTCGGCAGGGTGTACCCCATGATGCCGGCCTTCATCCGCTTGGAATGCAGGCCCACATAGAGACTGAACATGCCGGGATGGTTGTTGATCTCAAAACCTTCGATCTGCAGGTGGTGCTCAGGCTGGCAATAGCCTGCATAACCAAGCTCATCCGCCAGACGAACGTAATCACGCACTTCGGATAGAAAGCGCTGATACAACTCAGGACGCTGCCCAGCCATACCCGCTTCCAGCTCATAACGACGACCGATTACACCTGTTTGCATCAAATGAAACTTCATTGCG
>NZ_SSOF01000048.1:0-8834 GCF_029873115.1 Pseudomonas sp. BN606
GAGGTGGTAGAACACGCCGCCAACATCGGCACCCTGCAGATGGGCGAACTGGCCAACAACGTCGCCAACGGCGTGGACACCTACACCCTGCTGCAACCGATCGGCGTGTGCGCCGGCATCACCCCGTTCAACTTCCCGGCGATGATCCCACTGTGGATGTTCCCCATGGCCATCGCCTGCGGTAACACCTTCGTCCTCAAGCCCTCCGAGCAGGACCCGCTGGTGACCATGCGCCTGGTCGAGCTGGCGCTGGAAGCCGGCATCCCGAAAGGCGTGCTGAACGTGATCCACGGCGGCGTCGATGCGGTGAACCTGATCTGTGACCACCCGGACATCAAGGCTGTGTCCTTCGTCGGTTCCACCAAGGTCGGCACCCACGTCTACAACCGCGCCTCGCTGAACGGCAAGCGTGCGCAATGCATGATGGGCGCGAAGAACCACGCCATCGTCCTGCCCGACGCCAACAAGCAGCAGACCCTGAATAACCTGCTGGGCGCGTCCTTCGGCGCCGCCGGCCAGCGCTGCATGGCCCTGCCGGTGGTGATCCTGGTGGGCGAGGCGCAAGCCTGGCTGCCGGACCTGGTGGAAAAGGCCAAGACCCTCAAGGTGAGTGCCGGTGTCGAGCCGGGCACCGACATCGGCCCAGTGGTCTCCTGCTCCGCACTGGACCGCATCAGCGGCCTGATCGCCACGGGTATCGAGGAAGGCGCCAAGCTGGTGCTCGATGGCCGCAACCCGAGCGTACCCGGCTATGAGGACGGCAACTTCGTCGGCCCGACCATTTTCTCCGGCGTGACCACGGAAATGACCATCTACCGCGAAGAAATCTTCGGGCCGGTGCTCTGCGTGGTGAACGCCGCCAGCCTGGATGAGGCCATCGCCTTCATCAACGCCAACCCCAACGGCAACGGCACTGCCCTCTTCACCCGCTCCGGCGCCGCCGCACGCCACTTCCAGGAAGAGATCGACGTCGGCCAGGTCGGCATCAACGTACCGATCCCGGTGCCGGTCCCGCTGTTCTCCTTCAGCGGTTCGCGCGCCTCCAAGCTGGGCGACCTGGGCCCCTACGGCAAGCAGGTGGTGCTGTTCTACACCCAGACCAAGACCATCACCCAACGCTGGTTCGACGAAGACGATGTCGGCGGCGCGGTGAACACCACCATCACACTGAAATGATCCCTCCGGGCCGGCGCCTCGCGCCGGCCCGCCTGGAGTAATGCCATGGAATACGAAACCATCCTGGTCTCCGTGCAGGACCGCGTCGGCCTGATCACGCTGAACCGCCCCAAGGCGCTCAACGCCCTCAACTCGCAGCTGGTCGCCGAGCTGAACCAGGCCCTTGACTGCCTGGAGGCGGATGCAGAAGTCGGTTGCATCGTCCTGACCGGTTCGGCCAAGGCCTTCGCCGCCGGTGCCGACATCAAGGAGATGTCCGCCTTCGGCTTTCCGCAGATCTATCTGGATGACTTCTTCGCCGCCGCCGACCGCATCGGTGCACGGCGCAAGCCACTGATCGCCGCGGTCGCCGGCTACGCCCTGGGTGGTGGCTGCGAACTGGCGCTGATGTGCGACTTCATCTACGCCGCCGAAAACGCCCGCTTCGGCCTGCCGGAGCTGACCCTGGGGGTGATCCCGGGCATCGGCGGCACCCAGCGCCTGACCCATGCCCTGGGCAAATCCAAGGCCATGGAGCTGTGCCTGACCGGCCGCCAGCTGACCGCCGAGGAAGCCGAACGCGCCGGCCTGGTAGCCCGCGTTCTGCCGGCCGAAACCCTGCTGGACGAGACCCTGGCCGCGGCCCGTGGAATAGCCAGCAAATCGCTGCCCGCCGCCATGATGACCAAGGAGTGCGTCAACCGCGCCTTCGAGCTGGGACTCAATGAAGGCGTGCGCTTCGAAAGGCGGCTTTTCCATTCGCTGTTCGCCAGCGCCGACCAGAAGGAAGGCATGAATGCCTTCGTGGAAAAGCGCGCACCGAACTTCACCCACCGTTGACCGCCCTCCCGGCCCAATTTCAAGAGGACACCAGCATGCATATCGGATTTCTTGGTCTCGGCAACATGGGCGGCCCCATGGCCCGCAACCTGCTCAAGGCCGGCCACACGCTAACCGTGTTCGACCCCTCGCCGCTGGCGACCGCCGCGCTCGTGGAGCTCGGTGCGCGTACGACCAACAGCCCGGCGGAGCTCGCCCGTGACGGTGTTGCCGCGATCATCACCATGCTGCCCACCGCCGCTCACGTGAAGGCGGTCTACCTGGGCGCCGAGGGGCTGCTGGCCAACATCGGCCCGGGTGTACTGTTGATCGACAGCTCCACCATCGACCCGCTGAGTGCCCGCGACGTCGCCAAGGCGGCCGCCGCCCAGGGCAATCCCATGCTCGATGCGCCGGTCTCCGGCGGCACCGGCGGTGCAGCGGCCGGCACCCTGACCTTCATGGTCGGCGGCACGGCCAGCGCCTTCGACCAGGCCCACCCGCTGCTCGCCGCCATGGGCAAGAACATCGTCCACTGTGGGGACACCGGCAACGGCCAAGTCGCCAAGATCGCCAACAACATGCTGCTCGGCATCTCCATGGTCGGCGTCGCCGAAGCCATGGCCCTGGGCGTCGCCCTCGGCATGGATGCAAAGGTGCTGGCGGGCATCATCAACACCTCCAGCGGCCGCTGCTGGAGCTCGGAAATCAACAACCCCTTCCCCGGTGTCCTGGAAAATGCCCCCGCCTCTCGCGGCTACAGCGGCGGCTTCGGCACCGACCTGATGCTCAAGGACCTGGGCCTGGCCACCGAGGCCGCGCGCCACGCGAAACAGCCGGTCGTGCTCGGCGCCGCCGCCCAGCAGCTGTATCAGACCTTCAGCCTGCAAGGGTACGGCGGGCTCGACTTCTCCGCGATCATCAACCTGTTCCGCCGGGAAGCCTGAGCATGAGTGACGAGGCGCCCATCCTGGCCAGCGTGCGCAACCACGTCGGCCACCTCACGCTGAACCGCCCGGCCGGCCTCAATGCCCTGACCCTGCCCATGGTGCGCCAGCTACATCGTCACCTGTGGGCCTGGGAGCTGGACCCGGACATCGTCGCCGTGGTCATTCGCGGCGCCGGTGAAAAGGCCTTCTGCGCGGGTGGAGACATCCGCATGCTGTACGAAAGCCATGCAGTCGGTGACAACCAGCACCAGGTGTTCCTCGAAGAGGAATATGCGCTCGACGAGTACCTGCACAACTACGCCAAGCCGGTCCTGGAGCTGCTGGACGGCTTCGTCCTCGGCGGCGGCATGGGACTGGCGCAGGCCGCCTCGCTGCGCGTCATCACCGAGCGCACCCGCATGGGCATGCCGGAGGTCGGCATTGGCTTCTTCCCGGACGTCGGCGGCAGTTACTTCCTGCCACGCCTGCCGGGCGAGCTGGGTATCTACCTGGGCGTCACCGGCTGCCAGGTGCGCGCGGCTGATGCGCTGTATGCCGGCCTCGCCGACTACTGCCTGCCCAGCGAACGCATCGCGGAACTGGACCAGGCACTGGACACTCTGAAATGGAGCTATGCGCCGAGGGAGAACCTCGCCCAGTTGCTCGGTTGCCTGGCCGCCGAGCGCATTCCGGGCTCGGAGCTGAAAGCGCTGCGCCCGGCCATCGACCGGCATTTCTCGCTGCCGGATATCACTGCCATCCGCCAATCGCTGCTGGCCGAGGATTGTGCTGAATACTCCGACTGGGCCGAGGAAACCGTGCGCGTGCTGGACAGTCGCTCGCCCCTGGCGATGGCCGTGACCCTGGAACTGCTGCGCCGGGGCCGTCATCTGTCGCTGGGTGATTGCTTCGCCCTGGAGCTGCACCTGGACGACCAGTGGTTCGACAAGGGCGACCTGATCGAGGGTATCCGCGCCCTGATCATCGACAAGGACAAGAACCCGCGCTGGAACCCGCCGACCCTGGCGGACCTGACGCAACAGCAGGTCATGTCCTTCTTCGGCGGCTTCCCGAGCGCGGCCGGCAAACCTCTTCGCACCGCCTGACGGTGCCATCCTGCGGGAGAACAAGCACGATGCATGACCTCGAACTCACCGAAGAACAGCGCATGATCCGCGACATGGCGCGAGATTTTGCCCGCGCTGAAGTGGCACCCCGCGCACAGGCCTGGGAGAAAGCCGGCTGGATCGACGACGAACTGGTACGCCAGATGGGCGAACTGGGCCTGCTCGGCATGGTGGTGCCAGAGCAATGGGGCGGCACCTACATCGACTATGTCGCCTACGCCCTTGCGGTAGAGGAAATCTCCGCCGGCGACGCCGCCCTCGGTGCCCTGATGAGCATCCACAACTCGGTCGGCTGCGGCCCGATCCTCAACTACGGCAGCGAGGCGCAGAAGGACCAGTGGCTGCCGGCCCTGGCCAGTGGCGCGGCGATAGGCTGCTTCTGCCTGACCGAACCCCAGGCTGGCTCCGAGGCGCACAACCTGCGCACCCGTGCCGAGCTGGTGGATGGCCACTGGGTGCTCAACGGCGCCAAGCAGTTCGTCAGCAACGGCAAACGGGCCAAGCTCGCCATTGTCTTCGCAGTGACCGACCCGGAGCTGGGCAAGAAAGGCCTCTCCGCCTTCCTGGTACCCACCGACACGCCCGGCTTCGACGTCGACCGCAGCGAACACAAGATGGGCATCAAGGCCTCCGACACCTGCGCCGTGACCCTGAGCAACTGCGTGGTGCCGGAAGCCAACCTGCTGGGCCAACGCGGCAAAGGCCTCGCTATCGCCCTGTCGAACCTCGAAGGTGGCCGCATCGGCATCGCTGCGCAGGCCCTCGGCATTGCCCGGGCGGCCTTCGAAGCGGCGCTGGGCTATGCACGCGAGCGGGTGCAGTTCGGCAAGCCGATCATCGAGCACCAGAGCATCGGCAACCTGCTGGCGGACATGCAGACCCGCATCAATGCCGCTCACCTGATGATCCTGCATGCCGCCCGCCTGAAGAGCGCCGGCCTGCCCTGCCTGTCGGAAGCCTCGCAGGCCAAGCTGTTCGCCTCGGAAATCGCCGAGCAGGTGTGCTCCAGCGCCATCCAGGTCCATGGCGGCTATGGCTACCTGGAGGACTACCCGGTGGAGAAGTACTACCGGGATGCGCGAATCACGCAGATCTACGAAGGGTCCAGCGAAGTGCAGCGCCTCGTGATCGCCCGCGAACTGGCCAGCTATCAACTCTGAGTCACCCACGTTTTCCGGGCGTCTCCGCTCCCGTGGAGCGCCCGGTTTTTTTGGGGCTCGATTTCACCCTTCCTCCACACGCTGTCTTGCGGTGGCATGAGACAACCCGGTGTCTCAATCGGAGCCGGCAGCCCTGCCTGGGAACGACCCCAGCCTGATGACCCGCACACGCCAGCTCGACAAGGTCCGGGCATGACTGGCACAGGCCTTGCTCCGGCCATCGGAGACCTACAACAAGAAGCCAACTGCCATGCCCAACCTGCGCCATATCGCCATCAGTCACCGCCTGTGGCTGATCCTCTCGACCTCACTGCTGGTACTGCTCGCCCTGGCCGGGCTGATGCTCAGCCAGAACCTCGCCGACCTGCACGCCGCCAAGGCCCTGAAGACCCGCCATGTGGTCGAGACCGCCGGCAGCATCCTGCGCTACTACCAGGGGCAGGAAAGCACCGGCAAGCTCAGCCGCGAAGAAGCCCAGCGGCAGGCCATCGAACTGATGCGCAGCCTGCGCTACAACGGTGAAGACTATTTCTGGCTGGAGGGCCTGGACACGCGCATGGTCATGCACCCCAGCGCCAAGGTCGAAGGCAAGGTCATGACCGGCACGCGGGACCCGGACGGCAAACAGCTGTTCGACGACATGGTGGCTGTCGCCAAGCGCGATGGCGCCGGTCTGGTCCATTACAGCTGGCCGCGTCCCGGCTCCGACGAGCCGGTGCCGAAGGTCTCCTACGTCGAGCTGTTCCAGCCCTGGGGCTGGATAGTCGGCTCGGGCATCTACGTCGACGACGTGCAGGTCGAGTTCCGCGCGCACGCCCTCAACACCCTCGGCATCCTGTTGCTGACGGGCCTGCTGCTCTGCGTCCTGATCATCCTGATCGCCCGCAGCATCGCTTCACCGCTGGACCAGGCGGTCAATGCCATGGCCAACATCGCCAGCGGCGAGGCTGACCTCACCCGTAGTCTCGATGAACACTGGAGTGACGAGTTGACCGCCCTGGGCACACATTTCAACGCCTTCACCCGCAAGCTGCGCGGCGTCATCGGCCATTCGCTGGAAACCGCCGACGCGCTCGACCGTGCCTCACAATCCCTGGGGGTCATCGCCGACGACACCCAGCGCCAGAGCCAGCAACAATCGCAACAGATGGAATTGGTCGCCACCGCGGTCCAGGAGCTTTCCTATGCCGTGCAGGAGGTGGCGCGTAACGCCGAACAAGCCTCCAGCGAAATGCTCGACGCCGAAGAACAGGCGCTGCGTGCCCAGGACAATATCGGCAGCAGCCTGCAACAAATCGACCAGCTCTCGGGCACCATCGGCAAGGCGGTCGACGTCATCCAGTCCCTGGCCCATGAAAGCGCGCAGATCGGCACCGTGTTGGAGGTCATCCGCGCCATCGCCGAACAGACCAACCTGCTGGCCCTTAACGCCGCCATCGAAGCCGCGCGCGCCGGTGAACAGGGGCGCGGCTTCGCCGTGGTCGCCGACGAGGTGCGGCTGCTGGCGCAACGCACGCAGAAATCAACGGCCGAAATCCAGACGATGATCGAGCGCCTGCAAGCCAACTCCGAAGCCGCCGTGCAGGTCATCGACGAAAGCAGCCAGGCGTCGGCGCTGACCGTCGAACAGGCTCGCCTGGCAGGCCGGAGCCTGGAGCAGATTGCCCAGTCGCTGCGTAACCTGACAGGCCTGAACGCCTCGATTGCCAGCGCCACCCTGGAGCAGTCCCAGGTGGTCGAGGACATCAACCTGAACGTGACGCAGGCGGCCTCCCTGGCGGAGGAAAGTGCCCTCGCCGCCAGCCAGTCCAATGCGGCGAGCCATCAGCTCGGAACGCTGGCCAACCAGTTGAACCAGACCCTGAAACAGTTCCGGGTGTAGCCCCACGCTGGCATCTACGGCTTCGCTCCGAACCGGCCCGGCTGAAGCGAGACAGCCGGGCTGTCTCATTCAGAGACACCTGCCCCAGTCCGGCACAACCCTGCCGAATCGATGCGTTGCGCAGAGGACGTCTCTACCTCCGCGCCCGGCGTCCTGCCTGGCCTGCAGGGGCGCTGGCACAGGCCTTGCTCCCGCTGGGCCAGACACCAACAACAAGAGGCCCCGCCCATGCAGACTCCCCCAATTCTTCCGCAAACCCGCTCCTTCCTGGACCGCCCCCATCGGATGCTGATCGGTGCCCAATGGCAGGACGCCGCCAGCGGCAACACCATGAGTTTCCGTAATCCTGCGACCGGCGAAATCCTCGGTGAAGTGCCCTCCGCCACCGCCGAGGATGTGGACCGCGCCGTGCAGGCCGCGCGCCAGGCCTTCGATGATTCCGCCTGGAGCCGCATGCGTCCGCGCGAGCGGCAGAACCTGCTGTGGCGCCTGGCCGACCTGATGGAGCGCGATGCCCAGGAACTGGCCGAACTGGAATGCCTGAACAACGGCAAGAGCGCCGCCGTGGCCAAGGTCATGGACGTGCAGTTGGCCATCGACTTCCTCCGCTACATGGCCGGCTGGGCCACCAAGATCGAAGGCACCACGGTCGACCCGTCCCTGCCGCTGATGCCGGGCGACCAGTTCCACGGCTACATCCGCCGCGAAGCGGTGGGCGTGGTCGGCGCCATCGTCGCCTGGAACTTCCCCCTGCTGCTGGCCTGCTGGAAGCTCGGCCCGGCGCTCGCCACCGGCTGCACCGTGATCCTCAAGCCCGCCGATGAAACCCCGCTGACCGCCCTCAAGCTGGCCGAACTGGTGCTGGAAGCCGGCTACCCGGCCGGGGTGTTCAACGTCATCACCGGCACCGGCCTGAATGCCGGCGTCGCCCTCACCTGCCATCCGGGCGTGGACAAGCTGACCTTCACCGGCTCCACCGAGGTGGGCAAGCAGATCGGCAAGGCGGCCATGGACAACATGACCCGCGTGACCCTGGAACTCGGCGGCAAGTCGCCGACCATCGTCATGCCCGACGCCAACCTCGCCGAAGCCGCCGCCGGCGCCGCCAGCGCGATCTTCTTCAACCAGGGCCAGGTCTGCTGCGCCGGCTCGCGCCTGTATGTGCACCGCAAGCACTTCGACAACGTGATTGCCGACATCGCGGGCATCGCCAACGGCATGAAGCTCGGCAACGGCCTGGACCCCAGCGTGCAGATGGGCCCGCTGGTCTCCGCCAAGCAGCAAGACCGCGTCACCGGCTACATCAACCTCGGCCGCGAACTGGGCGCCACCATCGCCTGCGGCGGCGAAGGTTTCGGCCCCGGCTACTTCGTCAAGCCGACCGTGATCGTCGACGTCGACCAGCAGCACCGCCTGGTGCAGGAAGAAATCTTCGGCCCGGTGCTGGTGGCCATGCCCTTCGACGATATCGACGAGGTGGTGCGCATGGCCAACGACAACCCCTATGGCCTGGGCGCCAGCATCTGGTCCAACGACCTGTCGGCGGTGCACCGGATGATTCCGCGCATCAAGTCCGGCTCGGTCTGGGTCAACTGCCACAGCGCCCTCGACCCGGCCCTGCCCTTCGGCGGCTACAAGCTCTCCGGCGTCGGCCGCGAAATGGGCGCGGCAGCCATCGAGCACTACACCGAGCTGAAGTCGGTGCTGATCAAGCTCTGAGGGCTCCTGTGGGAGCGATTTCAATCGCGAATGAATTCGCTCC
>NZ_SSOF01000049.1:0-20220 GCF_029873115.1 Pseudomonas sp. BN606
ATGCCCTGGCTGTCCGATGGCATGTGGTTCATGACCCAGTTCCGTCGCTGGGGGCTGCTCAGGGAAGACCCGGATTACCTCGGCGTGGCCCGTCGAGTCCACCAGCTTGCGCTCTACCGCGAAGCGGCCGAAGCACTGGGCATCGTGGTCCCCGAGCACCCCATGCGCAGCTCCAGGCTGTTCGACGGCCATGTCTGGGACGGCACCGATCCGGCCGGCTACGCCCGCAGCTTCGCCATCCATGCCCGCAGCTCCGCCATTGCGGCTGCTTCCCTCTGACGCCTGGAGTTGATCACAGCATGCTCCGCATTCTCCTGATTGATGACACCCCGAAGAAAGTCGGCCGTCTGCGCAATGCCCTGGTGGAGGCCGGTTTCGAGGTCATGGACGAAACCGGCCTGAGTATCAACCTGCCTGAGCGGATCGAAGCCGCGCGCCCCGATGTCGTGCTGATAGACACCGAATCCGCGGGTCGCGACATGATGGAACAGGTAGTGATGGTCAGCCGCGACCGGCCTCACCCGATCGTCATGTTCACCGACGACCACGATCCCGAGCTGATGCGCCAGGCGATTCGGGCCGGTGTCAGCGCCTACGTGATCGAGGGCATTCACGCCGAACGCCTGCGGCCGATCCTGGACGTGGCCATGGCGCGCTTCGAGGCTGACCAGGCCCTGCGTACCCAGTTGCTGGTGCGGGATACCCAATTGGCCGAACGCAAACGCATCGAGTTGGCCAAGGGCCTACTGATGAAGATGAAAAGCTGTGACGAGGATGCCGCCTACACCTTGATGCGTCGCCAGGCCATGGGGCGTCAACAACGATTGATCCAGGTGGCCGAACAGATCATCGCCACGCACGAGATGCTCGGCGTCTGAACAGCGAGTAGAAATCGGCCAAGTCCATGTGGGTGCAAACTCATCGCTCCACATGGACAGGGCAAACACCCGCGACAACCTCAAGCCACACACCGTACGCAGGCGCACTGTGGTGCGGTCCGTCGTTGCCCCAGACACAGGACTACGTTCCTGGCATCCGCCCCTCGCCGCACTCCTACTCCAAGTGAACCAAAACCGTTCAGGCCACCTCTGCACCGCACGAACATGGCTCAGTGCCGCCAGCCTGTCCGCACTTTTACCCAAAGAGTCAAGCTGCTGATTTAAAAGACAATAACGACCTAAAGCAGCCTGCCGAAGTCATGGCTTCGGGCTGCTGGGCAAGCTGGCAAGGCGTTTGCAGTCTCACCTGCAGAATCTTGCGTAGCGCGCCAACGGCGGTGGGCCGCGGATCACGGACAACGGCGTCCGTCAGAGCTCCTTTCCTTCTCGGGAGCTCTGGCGTGCGCCGTTTTTGTTTTGCCCTCCATTCAGGACAGCACCATGAGCGAACGTGATTCCAAAGACCCGGTGAACAACAGTCGTCGCAACTTCCTCAAGCAATCGATCGCCATTGCCGGCACGGTCGGTGGCGTGACCGCCCTCGGCCTCTCCGCTCCCGGTTTCCTGCGCAGCGCGGCCTGGGCCGCCGGCTCGGATGCACCGGAAAAGACCGCCCTGAAGGTCGGCTTCATTCCCCTCACCGACTGCGCCTCGGTGGTCGTGGCCGCCACCCAGGGCTTCGCCGCCAAGTACGGCCTGTCCATCACACCCAGCAAGGAAGCTTCCTGGGCTGGCGTGCGCGACAAGCTGAACACCGGCGAACTCGATGCCTCCCACGTGCTCTACGGCATGATGTACAGCTCCCAGCTCGGCGTTGCCGGTCCGCAGAAGAACATGGCGGTGCTCATGGGACTGAACCAGAACGGCCAGGCCATCACCCTCTCCCGCCAATTGAAAGAAGCTGGCGTGACCAACGGTGAACAACTCGCCGCGCATATCAAGAAGGGCGGCAACCCGCTGACCTTCGCCCAGACCTTCCCCACCGGCACCCATGCCATGTGGCTCTACTACTGGCTGGCCAGCCATGGCATCAACCCGCTGACCGATGTGAAGACCATCACCGTGCCGCCGCCGCAGATGGTCGCCAACATGCGCGTCGGCAACATGGACGGCTTCTGCGTCGGCGAGCCCTGGGGCGCGCGGGCGATCTTCGACAAGATCGGTTTCACTGCCACCACCACCCAGCAGATCTGGGCGGACCATCCGGAGAAGGTGCTGGGCTGCTCGCGCGATTTCGTCGAGCAGAACCCCAACACCGCACGGGCACTGGTGATGGCCCTGCTCGACGCCAGCCGCTTCATCGAGGCCAGCGACGAGAACAAGAAGGCCACCGCCAAACTCATTGCCGGCAAGGCCTACGTGAACGCCCCGGTGGACGTCATCGAGCAGCGCTTCCTCGGCCACTACGAGGACGGCCTGGGCAACAAATGGGATGACAAGCACGCCATGGCCTTCTGCAAGGACTGCAACGTGAACTTCCCTTGGCTCTCCGACGGCATGTGGTTCATGACCCAGTTCAAGCGCTGGGGCCTGATCAAGCAGGACCCGGACTACGCAGCCGTCGCCGCCCAGGTCAACCAGACCAAGCTGTTCAGTGAAGCGGCCAGCGCCCTCGGCCTGCCGGTTCCGGCCAGCCAGATGCGCGGCAGCACCCTGATTGACGGCAAGCTGTGGGACGGCTCGAACCCTGCCGCCTACGCCCAGTCCTTTGCCATCAAAGCCTGACCCGGGAGGTAACGATGAACGCTCCGGTAACTCCGCCGCTGCCTCTGCCGGCCAAGGCCGCACCCAGCTCCGCTCCACGACTGGCCAAGCCAGCCGTGGAGTTCTTCAACAACCTGGCACGGGCACTGGTCCCACCACTGCTCGGCCTGCTGCTGTTCATCGGCCTCTGGGCCCTGGTGGCGACACGCAGCGAAGGGTTGCCGGGGCCACTGTCGACCTGGCATTCGGCGCTGGAACTCTTTGCCGATCCCTTCTACGACAACGGCCCCAACGACATGGGCATCGGCTGGAACATCCTGCACTCGCTGGGCCGCGTCGGCCTGGGCTTCGGTATGGCGGCGCTGGTGGGCATACCCCTGGGCTTCGCCATCGGCCGCTTCACCTTCCTGGCCGGGATGCTCTCTCCCATCATCAGCTTGCTGCGCCCGGTGTCGCCGTTGGCCTGGCTGCCCATCGGCCTGCTGGTGTTCGAGGCCGCTGGCCCCGCGTCGATCTGGGTGATCTTCATCAGCTCGATCTGGCCGATCATCCTCAACACCGCCGCCGGGGTGGCCAGCGTGCCGCAGGACTACCTCAACGTGGCGAGGGTGCTGAAGCTCTCCGAGTTCAAGGTCCTCACCCGCATCCTGTTCCCGGCCGTATTGCCTCACCTGATGACTGGCATCCGTCTGGCCATCGGTGTCGCCTGGCTGGTGATCGTGGCGGCGGAAATGCTCACCGGCGGCACCGGCCTGGGCTTCTGGGTGTGGGACGAATGGAACAACCTCAACGTCGAGCACATCCTCATCGCCATCATCATCGTCGGCCTGGTGGGCCTGGCCCTGGAACAGAGCCTGCTGTGGCTGGCCAAGCGCTTCGACTACAACAACTGACCATTTCTGTAGGAGCGAGCTCTGCTCGCGAACCGCATTCGCGAGCAAGCTCGCTCCTACCAAGAGCAGGAGAACCCTGATGGACAAGTTCGTCGAGCTGACCGGCGTCAGCAAACACTTCGATACGCGCAAGGGTCGTTTCCAGGCCCTCAGCGACGTCAACCTCTGCATCGCCCGTGGCGAGTTCGTCTCGCTGATCGGCCACTCCGGCTGCGGCAAGTCCACCGTCCTCAACCTGATCGCTGGCCTGCTGGATGCCAGCGACGGCGGGCTGATCTGCAATGGCCGGGAAATCGACGGCCCTGGCCCTGAGCGCGCCGTGGTGTTCCAGAACCACAGCCTGCTGCCCTGGATGACCTGCTTCGGCAACGTCCATCTCGCCGTAGAGCGGGTCTTCGGCGCCCGTGAAAGCAAGGCCCGCCTCAAGGAACGTACCGCCGCGGCGTTGCAGATGGTCGGCCTGGATCATGCGGCGCACAAGCACCCCAATGAAATCTCCGGCGGCATGAAGCAGCGCGTGGGCATCGCCCGTGCGCTGGCGATGGAACCCAAGGTGTTGCTGATGGACGAGCCCTTCGGCGCCCTGGACGCCCTCACCCGCGCGCACCTGCAGGACGAGTTGCTGCGCATCGTCGGCGAGACCCACAGTACCGTGGTGATGGTCACCCATGACGTGGACGAGGCCGTATTGCTCTCCGACCGCATCATGATGATGACCAACGGCCCGGCGGCCACCGTCGGCGATATCGTCCAGGTCGAGCTGGCGCGCCCACGCGACCGCCTGGCCCTGGCCAACGATGCCCGCTACCACGAGTACCGCACCGCAGTGCTGGAGTTCCTCTACCAACGTCAGCAGCGCCCCGCCGCCTAGGTATCCGCCCTGCCCTTCGCGAAAGCCCGGCCCCGTGCCGGGCTTTCGCGTTTTGACTTGCCCGCATGCCCCATGCAGGGGCCCCCGTACCCGGCTTCGCACCCCGCCAATGCAACCTTGCCCGCGCAGGTGCATGACGTAATCGCCAAATGTTCTTGTCGCTAAACAAACATCATGTAAATCAAGTAGTTGAACAAACTGGCACAGTGCCTGCTAAGACCTTCCCCGGTCAGCACAACGGCGTGTCTGCCACTCAACCGACAACGACGTCGCGGAATCCCCTCTCCACCCGGAGCGCGGACACCGTGACGTTTTTTTTGCGCTTTTCAGACCTAGGAAGTCCGCTATGCACATGCTGAAACCCGCTCTGCTGTCGCTGGCCGTTGCCGGCACCAGTCACGCCGCCCTGGCCACAGAGGACGTTAGCAACCTGTTCACTGGGGGCAAAGCCATCCTCGATGCCCGCTACCGCTTTGAGAACGTCGACCAGAACAACAACTTGCGCGACGCCAATGCCCAGACCCTGCGCACCCGCGTCGGCTTCCAGACCGGCAAGTGGTACGGCCTCTCGGGCCTGGTGGAAGTGGACAACGTCAGCCGCCTCGGCGATGCCGCCTACAACAGCACCCGCAATGGCCAGACCAACTACGCCATGGTGGTCGACCCCGACGGCACCGAAGTCAACCAGGCCCTGCTGCGCTATGACCAGGCCTTCGGCAGCGCCGTGCTGGGCCGCCAACGCATCAACCTGGACAACCAACGCTTTGTCGGCGGCTCGGCCTGGCGGCAGAACGAGCAGACCTACGACGCTGCACTGGCCCAGCTCAAGCCCCTTGATGGCCTGACCCTGACCTACAGCTACCTGGACAACATCAACACCATTTTCGGCCCGGAAAACGGCCGCTTCGATAACCGTACCAACCCCGCCAACATCGAAGGCCACAGTCACCTGTTCAATGCCCAGTACCTGGTGCGGCCGGAACTCGCAGTGACCGCCTACAGCTACCTGCTCGGCCTGGACAACATTGCGACCACCGCGACCTCCCCGCTGGGCAGCTTGTCCAGCCGGACCAGCGGCCTGCGCCTGAACGGTGCGCTGGCCGGTTTCAACTATGCGCTGGAGTACGCACGCCAGCAGGACTACGCCGATAACCCGCTGGACCTGGACAGTGAGTACTACCTGGCGGAATTGGGGTATGTCTTCAAGGGCGTGCAGTTCAAGGGCGGGTACGAGGTGCTGGGTGGCGACAGCGGCCCCGGCAACCGCGCGTTCCAGACGCCGCTGGCGACCAAGCACATCTTTCAGGGCTGGGCCGACCAGTTCCTCACCACGCCGGCCGACGGCATCGAGGACGCCTACCTGGGGTTCACCGCGCCATTGGCCGGCGGCAGCCTGCAAGCCTGGTACCACGACTTCGACACCGAGCAGGGCAGCGACAGCTACGGCAGCGAGATCGACCTGTCCTACGCCCATCCGATACCAGGCGTGAAAGGTCTGGTCGGACTGCTCAAGTACGCCAGCTACGACTCGGATGATCGAGCCCGCACGGTCGATACCGACAAGCTCTGGGTGCAGGTGCAATACACCTACTAACCGCAAATTGGTGGGTACATCGGTGTGCGGGCGTCTTGCCCCACACCGATCCCGCCGAACCGTTCACGAGGACGCGGCACGATCATGGACAACGCACAGTCTTCACTCCACGTGGGAATCCCTGCATGAGCAATCTCGCTGACTCCGGTGTAACTGGAATCGACGGAGCGACCAGACTCGCTCAGGACCTCCGGCGAACGCCTCGACGACGGACGACCTCCCTGCCATTCGAGCCAGGTATCGCCCTGGTCGCCAGTGTCCAATCCGGTGCATGGCTGCCCATCGGGACGGCACTGGGAGCAGCGGCCTGCACATATGCAGGTCAGCCGGTCATGGCGCTTGGATTTATCCTCGTGACGCTCTACCTGGCGATCTCCCTGCATCTACATCAGTTGCGCCAGCGCTGCAGCGAAGCCTTCTGGTTCGACGAACTGGCGCGCCTGCTCAGCACTCAATCCGCCAACGACCAGGCCAACCTGCTGGTCGAGTGCAGTGAACGACTGCGCGGCAATGATCGCCTCAACAGCGAGGTGCGCTTCGCCAGCCAGGCGCTGGAACAGTTGGCGCAGAAAGCCAATGTCCAGGGCGGTGAGCAAAGCCAGCGGGTGAACATGATCGCAGCCGCCAGCGAACAGATTGAGCGCAGCCTGGTCAGCGTGGACGAAATGGCCAGTAGCGCCCGGACGGATTTCGCGGCCGCCCATGCCCAGGGCGAGGAAGGATGCCAGGCGGCTCGGCAACTGGGGGCAGGGATGGCGGACATACGCAGCAGCCTCGGCGACACCGCCCGAGCTGTGACGCAATTGCTGCACAGCACCGCGCTCGTCGAGCAGTCGGTGCATGGCATTCAGGACCTGGCCAAGCGAACCCAACTACTGGCTTTGAACGCCTCGATCGAGGCGGCCCGCGCCGGTGAACAAGGTCGCGGTTTCGCGGTGGTGGCCGACGAAGTCCGGCAGATGGCTACCGCTACCGACAGGACCACGCGCGAGATAATCGCTGCAGCCTCGGCCATTGCCGAAGCTGTGAAGCAGGTGAGCCATGAGGTCGAGCATCACCGCGAGCTGCTGGAGCGGGGTAGCGGCCAGAGCAACAGCCTCGCCGAGAGCCTTGATCGGCTGGCCCGCAAAAGTCAGGAAAACCTGCAGCGTTTCGACAACATGCAACAGGCCCTGGTCGAGCATCACCAGGCGAACCAGGACCTCGGTGAACAGCTGCAACAGATCAGCACCAGCCTTCAGGTGCAAAGCCGACAGACCCACGACCTGCATGACCTGACCCGCTACCTCACCCGACTCACAAGCGACGCGACGCTATGATCATGCAGAGCCTGCCCGCACTGGCCGTACTGACGGCCCTCGCCGCGTCGTGCATGGCCCTGCTGTGGGCCAATCGACGCCGGCAGTACCGCCAGCAAGAAGAACTGCGCACCATGTTGCAGTTGGGCCTGGTGCTCATGCAGGGCGTCCAGCGCCATCGTGCGCTGGGCGCTCAGAGCAGTGGCGAGGCCCTGCACCACCGCCAGAAGCTTGCAGCCGAACTGGAACAGTCCTGGCTGGCCTGGACAGCGTCGGGGCACTATCGAACCTGGCAAGGCCTGCTGCGCACGCCGGAGGACTTCGATGGGCATTGCCGTTTGCTGGAGCAACTGCTTGCCCACATCCAGCACCTGGACTTGCAACGTTGCCACCTGCTGGCACTGACACCGGAGGTCGCCGAGCGATGCTGGCAAGTCGAAGAGCTCGGCCGACTGCGAGGTCTTTCGATTCGCGCGGCTGCCCAGGAACACTGCCCGCTGGAGCTTCGCATTCAGCTGCAGTACCTGCATGATCGCCTGCTGAAGAATGCAGACGTGCCCCTCCGCGCGGCCCTGGGGCGTCTGTCCACTGAGCTAATGGGTGTACAGCGAACCGCACTCCAGCCTACCGACCTCTATGCCTTGCTCACTCCGCTGATCGACGCACGAATCGACGCGATTCAAAGTGGTATTCGACCTGCTGGGCACTTCCGAGCCTCATGACCTGACGCCTCATTGGATGCCAGGAGCGCTCCGGTGACGTACTGGTGTCCACAATCAACTGTGGATTCAACCGATAGCTGCTATTCACTACCGACGGCCAGTGGCGTAGTCGAGCGTCTTCCGGGGCCAGGTCATAAGAGTTCGATGCCCTTCGCCCGCTCCAGACCTCCTCAGATCAAGGTCCACTTAATGGTCTTTTCGTTTCTGGGCCTCTGAGCCGCCCAGAATCCGCTTCCCCAATCAGCCCTTTCGCACACGCCTTCGACATTGCCGCTTTCCGGCACCATCCATACCCTCTTTCACCGGCGCCTAAGAAACGCTTTAACCAGAGCGGTCCTCCGCACCCGACAGCAATGCGGCTTTTTTGTGCTCGCGGCATAATCGCGCCCGCAAAAATCCTCTGCTCTGTCGGGAGTGGACTAATACAACACCCGCAAGGGAAATACGTCCGGCCCGTCTCTGGTGGGTTTCTTAGCTCCCGACACCAATCACGCCCTAAGAAGCGACCAGAGGTAATGGATATGCCCGATTTCCCCTTTCTCCCCGCGCAGCAGACTGACGTCGAAGTCCTGCTCCCCCTCTCCTTCATTCGCCACAAACGCCAGCTCCGTGCACTGCTGCTGGACGACGAGCCCTGGTTTGCCGTCAACGATCTCGCCCGGCTGATGGCACATCCCCAGCTTGCCGAACGGATACAACGCAACCTCGATGAAGATCAGGTGCAAAGGGCCTGGATGCGCAACAGCCATGGCGAGTTCCAGGAGGAATTGCTGGTTAGCGACTCCGGCCTGTATGCCACGCTGATCCACTTCTATCACCCGGAGAACCGCTGCATACGCCAGTGGATAACTCGGCAGGTGATCCCTCGCCTGCGCAGCGAGGAACGCTTCGACGGCCAGCGACCCTGTCGCAGGGTGCTGCATTGGCTGGGGCGGGAGTTGGAGGTATTGCATTGGCAGGGCAAGGCGTGGCTGCCGCTGAATGAATGCTCGCGTTTGCTGGAGCGAGAACCAGTGGTGGTCGGATAACAGAGAGGCAGGGGGGCAGATAACAGATCTGTCCCCTAATCGCCCCTTGCTCTTCTATTCCGCCTTCCGCTGGGTGAGAAGGAGGGGCAACTCACCACGAGCGGCACTGATCTCGATCAGAATCTGATCGACGGTATTTTCCAGGGCTTCACGCCCCAGCAGGGACTGCATGGTGATACCGGTGATGGCCATGCTCTCGCCGGAGGCAGGCCAATGCACCGTCAGCGCCAAAATGCCATCGGCGCCGATCTGGCAATTGATGACATGGCCGGGTAGCAACGCTTCCAGCCGCTTTTGCAATCGATGTTCCAGCTTGGCTCTCATTGCTCTCCCCAGATCGTACGCGCGTTCTGAACAGAGCGCGTGGAAGGGGTATAGCTCACGGAAAGCGGGGAAAGGGGCCTGATATCGACCGTTCGGCGGGAAGCTTAAAGACCCTGGAGTACACCCCCGAACAGGGCCGTCCAGGCCGCTCCCGAGGCGTCCTGCGCGCCAGGGAATACGCCGCCGAATGGCTCATTCACAGTACGGCGAAATGAGGCAGGACCTCCCTGTCCCTCCACTTCGCTTGCGCGAAGCGCTGCCGCTTGATTACTGCGAGTCACCCGCCAGGATGGCGCTCGCCAGATCCAGGTCACTGCGCTCGCTCAGGCTCGGGTTCGCGCTGCGAATCCGTTGCAGTTCGGCTTCGAGATAGGGGCCGCGGATTTCGCCACCGCTGGCGATGAAGCTGCTGGCGTCGTCCTTCACCGGTCCTACGAGCTTATCGTCGCCGCCGCTGGTGATGTAGCTGGAGGCGGTGGTAGCGCCGGTGGAGATGAGATTTCGCAGCAGGTCGTCGTGATCGTCGTGGTCGTGTTTGGCAACGGCAGACGCGAATGGCACAGCGATCAGTGCGAGGGTGGCAACGGTGTTGCGGAAACGCATGGTGACTCCTTGGGTGTTTGCGTTCCCCTCAGATTGCGGCACGCGAAACGAGTTCCTGGCTTTCCCACAAATCTCGTTCATATCGATAGGCCCGCCGTCCATCCGGTCGCCAGCCCTGCATCGGAAACCATTGATCCAGGTTAGGTGGGGTGAAGTCCCTGCATGGAAAAATGCGCGCCTTCCCCGCCGCTTCCGTATACCGGACGTCGGGCCACCATGGGGTGATCTGGGAAGAAGGCGGAGCTGTACTAGACTGCACCACCACTGTGCACCCAAGCGTGGCGGTCAGGGCTCCGGTTGTTCACAACCACGAATTCATCTCACTGCTTCGTGTAACTCGCAGGCCACGGAGGGCCGACATTTCGAAGGAAGAGAGCGTACTTATGTCGCAAAGAAAACGTCTGATCGCCGCTGCAGCAATGGCTACCGGCGTCCTGACTGGCGCCCAGGCCGACGAATCGGCCATCCAGGCACATTGCCTGGAGAAATGGAGCGGTGATGCCATGCGCAGCTATTGCGTAGAAGAGCAACGCCAGTCAGCCGAAGCCGTTGCCAGCTACAGCGGCCCCATTCGCGGCCAATGCGAGTCGGAATGGGGCAGCGACTTCCATATGGTCCTCTTCTGCATCAGGGAAACGCAGCCTCTGCGCCAGGCCGCATCCCTGGAGCAAACCACGAACAACGCAGCGAACTGACATTCCAAAAAGGAAAAGCCCCTCAAGCGGGGCTTTTCTCTGTGCAGGCTTTGGACCACGCAATGCACCTCGCAGCCGCCATTCACTCCAGCAGTCCACCCGCCCCGTACAGCTCCGGCCGACGATCCTCATGCAGGTGGTTGTGCTGGCTGATGCGCTTGTTGCGCGCTTCATCCAGATTCAGGGTGGCGACGAGAATCTGTTCCCCGCCCTCTTCCGCCGGCCCAGCCAACGGGTAGCCGTCCGGATCGACGATCACCGAGCCCTGCACCCAGTTCACCCCGCGCTCGCTGCCATGCCGATCACAGGCAGCGATGAACAGGCGGTTGACCGCAGCGTTGGCTTGCACGCGCACCACTTCGGCCGGGCGTTCGATGGGCGGGCGCGGGCCGTCCGGCCAGTTGACCGGCGCGCAGAGCAAATCGGCGCCAGCCAATGCCGGTAGGCGCACCCACTCGGGGAACTCCAGGTCGTAGCAAATCATCACGCCGATCCGTCCGAAGGCGGTTTCCACCACTGGCGGCGGTTCGTTGCCAGTGGTGAAGATGGCGTTTTCGGCATCCCACAGGTGCGCCTTGCGGTACAGGGCGCGCACTCCCGTGGCATCGACCAGGGCGGCGCTGTTGGCAACGCGCTGATCATCGAGTCGCTCGCAGAAGCCGGCAACGATGACGATCCCAAGCTCGCGGGCCAGCGCTTGCCAGAGTTGCAGCGTCGGCCCGTCCACGGCTTCGGCCGAAGCCAGCGCCTCGGCCAGGTCGTGGAAGACGTAACCGCTCTGCACCAGCTCCGGCAGCACCACGACTCGCGCGCCTTGCAGCGCAGCCGCGCGGATGGCCCGCTCGGCAATGCGGCGGTTGTGGGCGAGGTCACCGATCTTCGGCGCCAACTGGCAGCAGGCGACCTTGAGGTTTCGGGATGCGTTCACTGGGCAGTACTCCCTGATATCAGGCTCGCGGTTCCTGGCTTGCGCCAGCTCGGGTCATTTCGAGGATGTCGCGTTCGCTGATGGCATCGATGATGCGGCGTTCGCTTTCCAGGTCGAGCGAGCGACTGAGGATGAAGTAGGTCAGGCCGGACACCACCAGCCCTACCAGCCAGGCGATATCCACGCCGTCCAGCAGGCGTGCCATGGGGCCGACGAAGACCTCCTGGCCTGCCGCTGCATCGAAGATGAAGAAGAACGGGATCATGCAAACGAAGCCCACCACGTAGGCGACGATGCCGCGCATTTGCCACGCGCCGTAGATGCCATTCGGCGTAAAGAAGTGGGGGATCGCATAGCGGCCTTTGCGCACGCAGAAGTAGTCCACCAGGTTCACGGCGGTCCACGGCACGAGGAAGTAGAGCATCAGCACCAGGAAGGTATTGAGGATGGAGATGCCATTGCCACGGATCGACATCACACAGGCGAGCAGCACCAGGGTGATGATGAGGATCGACAGCACCCGCGCACGCGGTGTCGGGTTGATGCGGCGAACCGAGTCGATGCCAGTCAGCAGGGTAAGCATGGCGCTGTAGGTGTTGAGCGCGATCACCGGCAGGAAGCCGACCACCGAAACCAGTACCAGAACATGGCCCAGCCCCGGCAGCACGGCCGTGCCGACGCGATCCAGCGCCACCAGTGCGTCGGACACTTGCAGCAACTGCGCAAGCCAGGCGCCGAGGCCGATCATCCAGGCACCGGAGAGCGAAGCGCCGAGGAACACCGCCGCAATCAATTTGGGTCGGCTGGTGTTCTTCGGCAGGTAACGCGAGTAGTCAGATACATAGGGCGCGTAGGAGATGTTGTAGCTGGCCGCGATGGCGAACTGGGTGACGAACGCAACCCAGGTGAAGCCCAGGCTGGCCGGCTCGACTGCCTCCGACTGCCCGGCGCCGAACATGAGCGCGACGGTCACCAGCGCGTAGAGCGGCAGGGTCAGCATCAATGCCCATTTGAAGGCCTTGTGCATCAGGTCGTGGCCATAGATCGACAGCAGCGCGCCGACGGCGATCACCGCGCAGGCCACGGGAAGCGGCTCAAGTCCGAAGACATTTTTCAGGCCGTCGATGATCAGCGAGACGTTCACCACGTTGAAGCCGACGAACACGAACAGGGTCGCCATCAAAGCCAGCACCACCCCGCGATAACCGAACTGCGCACGGGACTGGATCATCTGCGGCAGGCCCATCTCCGGCCCCTGGGAGCCGTGGAAGGCCATGAACAAGGTGCCGAACATGATGCCCAGCGCACCGGCCAGGGTCGTCCACAGGGCAGACAGCCCCAGGCTCGGCCCGACGAAACCGATGGAGATGGTGAAGAAGTGGAAGTTGCCGAGGAACCAGAACGGCCCCTGGCTGCTGAGCCGGGCGTGGCGCTCGGACTCGGGGATGTAGTCGATCGAGTGGCCTTCGATGGCCAATCCGGCGCTGGCGTCAGCCGCGTGAACGGGCTGGGTGGACCCTGACATGGGATGCTCCTTCGCTCCTGGTTGAGCGAACTGTTGTTCTTGTGATGATGCGGTCAGCGGGCCACGCAAGGCGCCAGCCATACATCGGGTTCATCTATGTTGGGTGAGATGGCGCTGCCCAAGCCCTGTGGCGAACGCCCTCTGCGGCGACCTATGATGACGCCTGGCGACCCGGCTATTCCCGGCATCCTGATTGGGATCGAGCCGTCGCTGAAGCAGCAATCTAGGTGCCCTGCCGAACTCGTAAAATAGCGCGGGCCAACTGTTCACATAGATCGCCTTCTATGTAAGGCATTCCCGGAGGCCCCATGCTGGGCAACGTATCCGAACTGGATATCCGTCTGATCCGCGTGTTCCTGGCGGTTGTCGAGGCAGGAGGCATTTCCGCTGCGCAGACTGCGCTGAACACTTCGCAACCCACTATCAGTGCGCAACTGGCGTCACTTGAGACTCGCGTGGGCTTCCGCCTCTGCCAACGTGGCCGGGCGGGATTCGCGCTGACGTCCAAGGGCAGCCAGTTCGTCGAAGCGGCGCGGCGCCTGCTGGCAGCTGCCGAGGGCTTTCGCCTTGAAGTGCAGCACATCAACCGCACCCTCTCCGGCACGCTGAACATCGGCCTGCTCGGACAGATCGACCCGACGGCCAACAAGAAGATCGCCCTGGCCATCGCTCGCCTGCGCGCACGCAACCAGGGCCTGTACTTCCAGTTCACCGAGCTGTCGTCCGCCTTCCTCGAAGAGAAGCTCATCAATGGCCATCTGGACCTGGCCATCGGCTATTTCTGGCGGCGTCTCGACAACCTCGACTATCTGTCCCTGTTCAGCGAAACCCAGGCTGCCTATTGCAGTGCCTCGCACCCGCTCTATCTCCAGGCTGGCACGCTACAAGTCGCCGACGTGGCCGAACACGAGTGGGTCTGGCCCAGTCACCCGCTGCCGGAAATGCCAGCCCCTACCTCGATCGACCGCATGACCGCTCTCACCGACAGCATGGATGGCGCTGCCCTGCTGATCCTTTCTGGCCAGCACCTGGGCTTTCTGCCCGAGCACTACGCGGCACGCCACGTTGAACTGGACCAGCTCCGCGCCCTCAACCCGAACCAGTTTCGCTATGAAGTGCAGTTCCACGCGGCAGTCCGGCATTCCATCCGCCAGAGCGAACTGGTGAGCACCTTTCTCGCGGAATTGATGGATGCCTTCGAACTGGCCTGACCGCCTGCCCCGGCGTTAGAAACCGTACTTCGCCTTCAGCGTCTGAATCGCCGCTTGCTCACGCTGGAGAAAGGCATCGAAACGGTGGATGAGCTCAGGGTGCTGGATGCTGGAGAGGTGGTAGTAGCTGTCGCTGAGTGGCAGCAATGACGACTCGATCACCAGGCCGCCTTCCCGCCCCAGGTGCTTGAGGTGGAAGTTAGCCACTTGCTGCGCCATGTTGGCAGCGTCTATGTAGCCGGCCATGACCATGTGGATAAGTCCCTCGGGGTTGGGCGCCTCCTCGATGACCACCCGTCCGGCAGCGATGTCGTCCTGAAACTTCCACGGCGTGAAACCACGGACGAAGCCGAGCCGGCGGAAGTTCTTGCGCGGCTGGCCCTTGCGCTCCGGCAACACCAGCATGGCGTCCTGGAATTGCAGCACCGGCTGCGAGTAGGTGATTCCGGCGGGCTTCTGCAGCTCTGCCCAGCGCGGGTTGTCGGGGAAGACCAGATCGAGTCGTCCACTCCAGAAGGAATGGGACAGACGCCGCACCGGCAGCGCCACATAGATGAAGCGCAGGTTTTCCCGGGTGGCGAAGAGGTCCAGCAGGTCACGGGCATAGCCGCGGTATTCGTTGTCTGGCGGCACCGCGGAGTAGATGGGGTAGTAATCCACCTGTTCCACCCCGATGCGGTACTCGGCCGGTTGGCCGGCATGGCCGAACAGCGGCCACACGCTGGCCAGCAGCAGCGCGACGAACCACAACGCTCGGCAACGACTTGATACCTGCGTACTCGGCATGGATGTGCAAGGGGCCTGACGAAAATGCCGCTCAGTTTAGGCTGACGGGAAGCCGCGAGTCTCCCCCTTTTCAGTCCTTTATCGGCACCCAGATTTCCACCCAACCCGTTCCAGCCATGGGATCGAAATCGGCACTGTAATACTCGAACTCCGGCGCATCGGCGGCCTGCAATCCGGACTGCGGCAACCAGCGCTGGAAGATCGCTGCAAAGGTCTCGTGGATGCTGGAGATGTGCCCCTGATGGCGGAACACCGCATAACGCCGCGCTGGCAGCCGCTGGTGGGTGAAACCGGCCGGCAGATCGTCTGTGCGGTTGACCCGAACGCCAGCCATGTACTCGAAACCACCCTCCTCATCCGGGCTGTGGCACAGACCATACGTCTCGTAACCCTGCTGCCCGGATACCCGGCCGATGTAGGGCACGAAGCGCTGCCAGAGGGCGGTGATGCCTAGGGACTTGTCGGCGGTGAAGCGCTCACCGAGTCCGGCGATCAGCAGTTCTTCGCCCTGTTCGAAACGCGGTTCGGTAAGTGGATAGGTGCTGGTGGGGCGCATGCGCATGGCCTCTCTTAATTGGATGCCGTCCAGATGGCCGCGTGCTCGAACGGATTCCGGCGTCAGGCCGAAATGCTCGCGAAACGCGCGAGTGAAAGCCTCGTGGGAGCCATAGCCGGACTCCAGGGCCAGGCCGAGGATGTCCGTTTCCCCGTCAGCCAGCCTGCGCGCTGCCCGGCTTAGCCGCCTTACCCGCGCGTAGCGCATCACCGGCCAGCCGGTGGCAACGACGAACGCACGGGCCAGGCAGAAACGGGATACGCCACAGGCGTCGGCGATGGCCTGGAGATCGAAGTGGCCGTCGACATCGGTTTCGATCATCCAGAGGGCTTTGCCGATAGGGTCTTCCATGTTCACTCCTTACGAGACGCCAGCGAGTGTGCCGCGCTGGAGAGGATGGCACTTGATCGTTCTTGCGCGGCGACTTCCCTTCGCACCGCCCGTGACGACGGAATTGCTCCGCCGGATTTCCACCCTGGCCGGTACCGGACCGAAAGTAAGCACACCCATGCAATAACTCCGCACCGGCCAGCGCGATAGTCCAGCCAGCTGGGCGCGGCACGGTTGCCGCACTCGATTTTTGGCAAACACACAGGGAAATGAATCTTGAACCTGCGCAACCACCTGCTCGCCGTGGCCATCGGCCTTTCGTCCGCGACCGCCTTCGCCGCCGGCAGCCCCGGCGTGGACCATGAAACCCAGGCCTTCCTCGAAGCCCTGGAAGCCGGCGACGGCAAACCCCTGGAAACCCTCTCGCCCAAGGATGCTCGTGCCGTGCTGGTGGGCGCCCAGGCATCGGTGAAGGTCGATCTCGCCGGCACTCGCGTCGAGGAAAAGACCATCCAGGCCGACGGTCAGCCGCTCAAGCTGACCATCGTTCGCCCCGAAGGCACCAAGGGTGAGCTGCCCGTATTCATGTTCTTCCATGGTGGCGGCTGGGTGCTGGGCGACTACCCGACCCATGCGCGGCTGATCCACGATCTGGTGGTCAACTCCGGCGCTGTTGCAGTCTATGTCGGCTACACGCCGTCCCCTGAAGCCCGCTACCCCACCGCCATCAACCAGGCCTACGCCGCCACCCGATGGGTCGCCGAGCATGGCAAGGAACTCGGCGTGGATGGCAGACGCCTGGCCGTCGCCGGCAACAGCGTCGGCGGCAATATGGCGGCAGTGGTCGCCCTAATGGCCAAGGAAAAGGGCACGCCACAACTGCGCGCCCAGGTCCTGCTCTGGCCGGTGACCGACGCCAGCTTCGAGACCGCCTCCTATAACCAGTTCGCCCAGGGGCATTTCCTCACCAAACCGATGATGCAGTGGTTCTGGGATAACTACACCACTGACGCCAAGCAGCGCGCCGAGATCCATGCATCACCGCTGCGCGCCACGCCCGAGCAACTCAAGGGCCTGCCGCCGACCCTGGTACAGACCGCCGAGTTCGACGTGCTGCGTGACGAGGGCGAAGCTTATGCGCGCAAGCTGAATGCTGCTGGCGTCGACGTCACCGCCGTGCGCTTCAACGGCATGATCCACGACTATGGCCTGCTCAACCCGCTGGCCCATGTTCCCGCCGTGCAGGCGGCCATGCGTCAGGCCGGTACCGAGCTGAGGAAGCACCTGCAGTAAGAGATTCGCCGTGCAGAACGATGTTCTTCGGTAGGTTGGTGCCGAGGAACGAGACCCAACGATCGGAGCCCGGATCGGCATCGCTGGTGGATGAACAGAGCGTCATCCACCCTTGGGGCTGGCCAGGCATCACTCCCGATGTCCACCGGCGAAACAAAAATGCCCGCACAAATGCGGGCATTTTTTTGCGCTGGGATTACTTGGCGTTCAGCGCCGAGTAGCTCTGCATCAGGTTGGCGTAGGCCGGCAGGTGACCGGCGAGCAGACCGCCGAAACCTTCGATGTCGTTGCGCCAGTCGCGGTGCAGTTCGCAGCCCACGGCGAACCAGTTCATCAGCTGGGCGCCGGCCTGGCTCATGCGGTTCAGTGCGGCGTCGCGTACCACCGGGTTGAAGGTGCCGGAGGCGTCGGTGACCACGAACACGTCAAAGCCTTCGGCAATGGCCGACAGGGTCGGGAACGCCACGCAGACATCGGTCACCACGCCCGCGATGATCAGTTGCTTCTTGCCGGTGGCCTTCACCGCCTTGACGAAATCGGCGTTGTCCCAGGCGTTGATCTGGCCGGGGCGCGGGATGTACGGCGCGTCTGGGAACATGGCCTTGAGTTCTGGCACCAGTGGGCCGTTCGGGCCGCTTTCGAAGCTGGTGGTGAGGATGGTCGGCAGGTTGAAGAACTTGGCGATGTCGGCCAGGGCCAGCACGTTGTTCTTGAACTCGTCCGGGGTGAAGTCGCGAACCAGCGACAGCAGGCCGGACTGGTGGTCCACCAGCAGGACGGCGGCGTTGTCCTTGTCGAGACGCTTGTAGGGAGTAGCCATGGTCGTTCTCCTTGCTTGGGTAGGGCGCCGGCTTGGAGCCTGCGCAAATAATTCAGGCTTGCCCTGTGGGGCTGTTTTCTCTGTAGGGGCGAATTCATTCGCCAGGCAGGCCGAAGGTCTGCCCTTCGGGTCTGCCGGGGGCAGCGTTGCTGCCCTTGGCGATTGAAATCGCCCCCTCAAGGAACCATCAGAAGGCAAAGCAGGAGCAGCCCAGTGCCCCCCAGAAGCCCTGGAAGTCGCTCACCGGCACGCTCGACTGCCGTGCCCGCTCGTGGCTGTGGGCGTGCACCGTGCAGGCGCCGACGCACTGGTGCACCTGGGCGGCGAGCGGCGCGGCGGGCTTCCAGTGGCCGGGGACCTTGGCCACCGGCGACCACTCCGGCAGCACCGGCAGCTGCGGCGGACCGAGCTTGTCGAACTCGCCGGCGGCGTAGACCACCTTGCCGTCGACCACGGTCAGCACCGACTCGATCCACTTGATGGCCTCGTCCTCGACGCTGAAGAAGTCCGCCGACAAGGCGGCGAGGTCGGCCAGTTGGCCCACCTTGATCTGCCCCTTCTTGCCCTGCTCGCTGGAGAACCAGGCGCTGCCGTGGGTGAAGAGTTGCAGCGCGGTGTCGCGCGACAGGCCCTGGGGATAAAGCTCCAGGCCGCCGACGGTGCGGCCGCTGACCAGCCAGTACAGCGAGGTCCAGGGGTTGTAGCTGGAGACGCGGGTGGCGTCGGTGCCGGCGCCCACCGGCACGCCTTCGGCCAACATGCGCTGGATCGGCGGAGTCTGCTCGGCCGCCTTGGCGCCGTAGCGGTCGACGAAGTACTCGCCCTGGAAGGCCATGCGGTCCTGGATGGCGATGCCGCCGCCCAAGGCACGCACTCGCTCGATGTTCTTCGGCGAGATGGTTTCGGCGTGGTCGAAGAACCACGGCAGGCCGTTGAACGGAATGTCGCGGTTGACCTTCTCAAACACATCCAGCATGCGCGAGATGGATTCGTCGTAGGTGGCGTGCAGGCGGAACGGCCAGCGCTGCTCCACCAGGTGGCGCACCACCGGCTCCAGCTCCTGCTCCATGGTCTGCGGCAGGTCCGGGCGCGGTTCGAGGAAGTCCTCGAAGTCGGCCGCGGAGAACACCAGCATCTCGCCGGCGCCGTTGTGGCGCAGGAAGTCATTGCCCTGGCCGGGCTTGACCACCTTGCTCCAGTTCTGGAAGTCGGTGAGCTCTTCCTTGGGTTTCTGGGTGAACAGGTTGTAGGCGATGCGCACGCTGAGCTGGCCCTGCCTGGCCAGTTCCTCGATCACCTGGTAGTCGTCCGGGTAGTTCTGGTAGCCGCCGCCGGCGTCGATGGCGCTGGTCAGGCCGAGGCGGTTGAGCTCGCGCATGAACTGGCGGGTGGAGTTGACCTGGTACTCCAGCGGCAACTTCGGCCCCTTGGCCAGGGTGGCGTAGAGGATGGTGGCGTTGGGCCGGGCGATCAGCATGCCGGTGGGGTTGCCGCTGCCGTCGCGCTGGATTTCGCCACCCGGCGGGTTGGGCGTGTCCTTGGTGTAGCCGACCGCCTTCAGCGCGGCGCGGTTGAGCAGCGCGCGGTCGTAGAGGTGGAGGAGGAACACCGGGGTGTCCGGCGCTGCGCGGTTGATTTCCTCCAGGGTCGGCATGCGTTTTTCGGCGAACTGGAACTCGTTCCAGCCACCGACCACGCGTACCCACTGCGGAGAGGGGGTTCGGTCGGCCTGGTCCTTGAGCATGCGCAGCGCGTCGGCCACCGAGGGCACGCCTTCCCAGCGCAGTTCCAGGTTGTAGTTGAGGCCGCCGCGGATCAGGTGCAGGTGCGAGTCGTTGAGGCCGGGGATCACCGTGCGCTGCTTGAGGTCGATGACCTGGGTGGCGTCGCCGCGATGGGCCATGGCCTCGGCATCGCTGCCGACGGCGAGAAAGCGCCCGTCCTTGATGGCCACGGCGCTGGCGGTGGGCTTTTCGCGGTCGACCGTGTGCAGGCGGCCATTGAACAGGATCAGGTCGGCGGACATGGAACCCCCTGAAGTAGCGGCATGGGCGACGCCTGCGGCGCCGGTGAAGGGTAGTGCGGACCAGAGTGCGCCAGC
>NZ_SSOF01000050.1:0-4297 GCF_029873115.1 Pseudomonas sp. BN606
TCAGAAGAAGCCCAGCGGATTGATGTCGTAGCTCACCAGCAGGTTCTTGGTCTGCTGGTAGTGGTCGAGCATCATCTTGTGGGTTTCACGGCCAACGCCAGACTTCTTGTAGCCACCGAACGCGGCGTGTGCCGGGTACAGGTGGTAGCAGTTGGTCCACACGCGGCCAGCCTTGATGCCACGGCCCATGCGGTAGGCGCGGTTGATGTCGCGGGTCCAGAGACCGGCACCCAGGCCGAACTCGGTGTCGTTGGCGATCGCCAGGGCTTCGGCTTCGTCCTTGAAGGTGGTGACGCCCACCACCGGGCCGAAGATTTCCTCCTGGAACACACGCATCTTGTTGTGGCCTTTCAGCAGCGTCGGCTGGATGTAGTAACCGGTGGACAGGTTGCCTTCCAGTTTTTCCACCGCGCCGCCAGTGAGCACTTCCGCGCCTTCCTGCTGGGCGATGTCGAGGTAGGAGAGGATCTTCTCGAACTGCTGTTGCGAAGCCTGGGCGCCGACCATGGTGTCGGTGTCCAGCGGGTCGCCACGCTTGATGGCTTTGACCTTCTTCATCACCTCGGCCATGAACGCCGGGTAGATGGATTCCTGCACCAGGGCGCGGGACGGGCAAGTGCAGACTTCACCCTGGTTGAAGAAGGCCAGGACCAGGCCTTCGGCGGCCTTTTCGATGAAGGCCGGCTCGGCCTGCATGATGTCTTCGAAGTAGATGTTCGGGCTCTTGCCACCCAGCTCCACGGTGGAGGGGATGATGTTCTCGGCGGCGCACTTGAGGATGTGCGAACCCACCGGGGTGGAGCCGGTGAAGGCGATCTTGGCGATGCGCTTGCTGGTGGCCAGGGCCTCGCCCGCTTCCTTGCCGAAGCCTTGCACCACGTTGAGCACACCGGCTGGCAGCAGGTCGCCGATGAGCTCCATCAGCACGGTAATGCCCAGCGGTGTTTGCTCGGCGGGTTTCAGTACCACGCAGTTGCCGGCGGCCAGGGCCGGGGCCAGCTTCCAGGCGGCCATCAGCAGCGGGAAGTTCCACGGGATGATCTGGCCGACCACGCCCAGCGGTTCGTGGATGTGATAGGCGACGGTGTTCTCGTTGATCTCGGCCGCGCCGCCTTCCTGGGCGCGGATGCAGCCGGCGAAGTAGCGGAAGTGGTCGACAGCCAGCGGGATGTCAGCATTCAAGGTTTCACGCACGGCCTTGCCGTTGTCCCAGGTTTCGGTGACGGCCAGGACTTCCAGGTTCTGCTCGATGCGGTCGGCGATCTTCAGCAGGACGTTCGAACGGTCCTGCACAGAGGTGCGACCCCAGGCATCGGCCGCGGCGTGGGCAGCATCCAGGGCCTTCTCGACGTCTTCGGCAGTAGAGCGGGGGAATTCGGCGATCGGCTGGCCATTCACCGGCGAGGTATTGGTGAAGTACTGGCCTTTGACCGGGGCGACGAACTCGCCACCGATGTAGTTGCCGTAGCGGGACTTGAAGGAAACGACAGCGCCGGGGGTACCGGGTTGGGCGTAACGCATGGTGTTTCTCCTGTCTCTTGTTTTGTTGGAGATAACGCAGGGTGGCGTATGTCTTCCACAGAGCAAGTGCTGGGCCAGGGCGTGGAAAGCACCGTCCCAGAGCGGTTCTTGCGCCGCACCTATAGGGCGAAGGTGGGCGCTTGTGACATGCCTGCCACAGTTGAGGGTGACACTTTGTCACGCATCTGGCACAGCAGGTGACCAGCGGGTCAGGGGGCCATTGCAAAGGCATCGATGCTGGAGGATGCTGCGTCGACGCGAATGCCGTTCCACGGCCCGGGCTGCCTCCCGGAAGCGCGCAGGAGAACAACAACAATGCAGAATTCTCTCAGCCGTCACGCCCAGCAGGTGATGACCCTGGCACAAGGGAAGGCACAGGCCAGCGGGCCGGCTGCCGACCCTTCGATTGCTCGCTCCTGGCTGCGCTGCCTGGAGGACTACCACCTCGATCCGGCCCAGCCGGTGGCACCCACGGTGCTGGAGCACGGGCGCATGCTCGAATGCCGCGAGCGTATGCAGCAGGTGCTCGAGGTGGCCAATGGCGAGATGAACAACCTCTACCGACAGCTCTCCGGGGCCGGCCATGCGGTGCTGCTGACCGACGCCCGCGGGGTGATCCTCAACTGCGTTACTGCCCATGCCGAAAGACCCGCCTTCGAGCGTGCCGGGCTCTGGCTCGGCGCCGACTGGAGCGAGTCCAGCGAGGGCACCAATGGCATCGGCACCTGCGTGGTGGAGCGCCAGGCACTGACCATCCACCAGGACGAACATTTCCGCAGCCGCCATACCGGCCTCACCTGTTCTGCCAGCCCGGTGTTCGACCCACAGGGTGAGTTGATGGCAGTGCTGGACGTGTCATCCGCTCGGCACGATGTCTCGCGCCAGAGCCAGTTCCACACCATGGCGCTGGTCAACCTCTCGGCGAAGATGATCGAGAGCTGCTATTTCTTGCGTCGCTTCGAAGGCAAATGGCTGCTGCGCTTCCATTTGCAGGCCGAGTACGTCGGACTGTTCAGCGAAGGCTTGCTGGCATTCGATGGGGAAGGGCGGATCAGCGCGGTGAACCAGAGCGCGATCAACCTGCTGGGGCTGCCCCGCGAACGCTTGATCGATCAGTCGGTGGAGGCCTTCTTCGATTGCCGTCTCGACGATCTGCTCGGCCGCGCCACCCCACAGCCAGTGACCAGCTGGCCGTTGCGCACACGCAATGGTCGGTCCCTGTTCGCCGCCCTGCGCGGTCAGCCACGCACCATTGCACAACCCATTCCACTGGAACCGCCAAAACCGACACGCCCGGGCATCTGCCTCGGGGACGCGGCGCTGCAGAACGATTTCCGTCGCGCGCTGCGCGTGTACGAGCGCGACGTACCGCTGTTGATCAACGGCGAAACCGGCTCCGGCAAGGAAGCCTTCGCCCGTGCGCTGCACCAGGCCAGTTCCCGTGCCGAGCGACCCTTCGTTGCGCTGAACTGCGCGGCCATTCCGGAAACCCTGATCGAGAGTGAACTGTTCGGCTATCGCGGCGGCAGCTTCACCGGCGCCCGCAAGGAAGGCATGCGCGGCAAGCTGCAGCAGGCCGATGGCGGCACCCTGTTCCTCGATGAAATCGGCGATATGCCGCTGGCACTGCAGACCCGCCTGCTGCGGGTGCTGGAGGAGCGCCAGGTCGTACCCATCGGCGGCGAGCCGCTGTCGGTTGATGTGCGCATCATCAGCGCCACCCACCGCGAGCTGGAGGAACGAGTGCGCAGCGGGGGCTTCCGTGAGGACCTGTTCTATCGCCTGAACGGCCTGGTCCTCGACCTGCCGCCCCTGCGTGATCGCAGTGACAAGCCGGAGCTCTTGCATTACCTGCTGGCGGAAGAGGCTCGAGGGATGCGTATCGTGCTTACCGAAGAGTCTCGCCAGGCCTTGCTCGACTACCACTGGCCGGGCAATGTGCGGCAGATGCGCAACGTGCTGCGTACCCTTGCGGCGCTGTGCGAGGACGGCATCATTCGAATTGCCGACCTGCCTCGCGAGGTATTGCGCGCGGCACCCTCAGCGACCGTGCCCGAGCCGGTAGCGAGCCCGCTGGACGACGCCGAACGCAGCGCATTGCTCAATGCGCTGGATAGCCAGCGCTGGCACATGACCCGCACCGCCGAGCAACTCGGCATCAGCCGCAACACCCTCTATCGCAAGCTGCGCAAGCACGCGATTGCGACGCGGGGGTAGAGGGCGGGCTGTTTTCCCCTGTGGGGGCGATTTCAATCGCTGACCGGGCCGTAGGGCCGGCCTGCTGATTCGCTCCCAGCGTGGCGGGCACGGGCCAGGCGCTTCGCTGCCAGTGTTCAGACGACCCGCGGAAATCCCTACCTCCCACTGACCATTCTCCCTGCACGAAAACCCCATTTTCCCCGCGATCTTTCCGAACCGGTCTGATAGCGGCGGGCCGGTGTGAGCGGCAACCTTCGGCGTTTGTTTCTGACGACGGAAGGTTCAACCGCATGCTCGCTGCAATCCGCCCCTTCTTCGATCACAGCCGCCACCAGCTCAAGGTCCGCAACCTCGACGCCACGCTCGACGTGCTCGCCTTCCAGGGCGAGGAGGCGCTCAGCGAGCCGTTCCGCTACCGCATCGAGTTCACCTCCAGCCAGCGCGATCTGCCGGTTGACCAGCTCCTGGGGCAGGACGCCGCGTTCAGCCTCTACCCGTCGCCCATGCCGCTCCCCATCATCGGCCTCAGCCCGCCGGTGAACCGGCCGCTGCGCACCTTGCATGGCGTCCTCACCGG
>NZ_SSOF01000051.1:0-36707 GCF_029873115.1 Pseudomonas sp. BN606
TCAGAAGAAGCCCAGCGGATTGATGTCGTAGCTCACCAGCAGGTTCTTGGTCTGCTGGTAGTGGTCGAGCATCATCTTGTGGGTTTCACGGCCAACGCCAGACTTCTTGTAGCCACCGAACGCGGCGTGTGCCGGGTACAGGTGGTAGCAGTTGGTCCACACGCGGCCAGCCTTGATGCCACGGCCCATGCGGTAGGCGCGGTTGATGTCGCGGGTCCAGAGACCGGCACCCAGGCCGAACTCGGTGTCGTTGGCGATCGCCAGGGCTTCGGCTTCGTCCTTGAAGGTGGTGACGCCCACCACCGGGCCGAAGATTTCCTCCTGGAACACACGCATCTTGTTGTGGCCTTTCAGCAGCGTCGGCTGGATGTAGTAACCGGTGGACAGGTTGCCTTCCAGTTTTTCCACCGCGCCGCCAGTGAGCACTTCCGCGCCTTCCTGCTGGGCGATGTCGAGGTAGGAGAGGATCTTCTCGAACTGCTGTTGCGAAGCCTGGGCGCCGACCATGGTGTCGGTGTCCAGCGGGTCGCCACGCTTGATGGCTTTGACCTTCTTCATCACCTCGGCCATGAACGCCGGGTAGATGGATTCCTGCACCAGGGCGCGGGACGGGCAAGTGCAGACTTCACCCTGGTTGAAGAAGGCCAGGACCAGGCCTTCGGCGGCCTTTTCGATGAAGGCCGGCTCGGCCTGCATGATGTCTTCGAAGTAGATGTTCGGGCTCTTGCCACCCAGCTCCACGGTGGAGGGGATGATGTTCTCGGCGGCGCACTTGAGGATGTGCGAACCCACCGGGGTGGAGCCGGTGAAGGCGATCTTGGCGATGCGCTTGCTGGTGGCCAGGGCCTCGCCCGCTTCCTTGCCGAAGCCTTGCACCACGTTGAGCACACCGGCTGGCAGCAGGTCGCCGATGAGCTCCATCAGCACGGTAATGCCCAGCGGTGTTTGCTCGGCGGGTTTCAGTACCACGCAGTTGCCGGCGGCCAGGGCCGGGGCCAGCTTCCAGGCGGCCATCAGCAGCGGGAAGTTCCACGGGATGATCTGGCCGACCACGCCCAGCGGTTCGTGGAAGTGGTAGGCGGCCGTGTGTTCGTTGATCTCGGCAGCGGATCCTTCCTGGGCGCGGATGCAGCCAGCGAAGTAGCGGAAGTGATCGGCGGCCAGCGGCACGTCGGCATTCAGGGTTTCACGCACGGCCTTGCCATTGTCCCAGGTTTCGGTGACGGCCAGGACTTCCAGGTTCTGCTCGATACGGTCGGCGATTTTCAGCAGGATCAGGGCGCGATCCTGGACCGAGGTGCGGCCCCAGGCATCGGCGGCGGCATGGGCGGCGTCCAGTGCTTTCTCGACGTCGGCGGCAGTGGAACGGGGGAATTCGGCAATCACCTCGCCGTTCACGGGCGAGGTGTTGGTGAAGTATTCACCACCCACCGGTGCGACGAACTCGCCGCCGATGTAGTTGCCATAGCGAGGCTTGAAGGTGATGACGGCGCCGGGAGTGCCTGGTTGTGCATAGATCATGGCGATGCTCTCTCTGGTCGGGACCCGCCCGGCCGGGCAGGTTGTGGACCGATCTTAGTCAGCCGACACCACCCCCCGGTATGCGCACATGGGACAGAGACCCTCCTCATTTGGTAGTAGATTGCGGGCGCTCAGGCCCGCGCCAGAGCCTCTCTTATCGCCGTCGGAGTTGCGGCCGCCTGTTCCGGCCTATACCCCAGGCGCAACCCACCCCAGTGCCGTTCCCGGACGATGATCGGCACCGAGAGATCGTGCATCAGTTCCCCGGTATCGCGGGTGTAGGTCTGCAGCAGCAGCGGCTGTTGGTGGCTCCCACAGCGCAGGCCGGTGCGGTCGTTGAACATGCGTTTACTGCGACTGCACGCCATGTCCTGCTCCGGATCGCCGCAAGGTGCCTGGCTGAAGGCTTTGTTGTGGGTCGGCACGTAGCCTTCCTGGGTGCAGGCGATGGCGAAGACCAGCCCCTCATGTTGCGTGAGCAGCGATTCCTGGATATCCGGCAGGACCTGGTCGGTGTAGCGGTCGAAACGCGAGCTGTACTTCTGCGGATAGGTTCCGGGCACCACCTGGAAGCGGCGGTCGAAGAGATCGTCGAGGCTGATGCGCCCTTCCTGCACGTCCCGCTCGAAGCGCGCAGCGATGGCACTGGCACCTTCGCGGGCCAGGTCGTAGATGCGCTGGTGATAGTCATCCAGTCCCACTTCCGCCAGTCGCTCGCTGATGGTCTCGGCCTGTCCCTCCAGCTGGCTGGCCGCCCCGGCCAGGCGGCGAGTCTGTTCATCACTGTCACCGAGGTCACGGCGCATCTGCCCCACTGCCTCGAACAG
This sequence comes from Pseudomonas sp. BN606, assembly GCF_029873115.1. Classification (NCBI taxonomy): domain Bacteria; kingdom Pseudomonadati; phylum Pseudomonadota; class Gammaproteobacteria; order Pseudomonadales; family Pseudomonadaceae; genus Pseudomonas; species Pseudomonas sp. BN606. The sequence continues at coordinate 2,349 of NZ_SSOF01000051.1, forward strand.
CCCGGCGAGCTGGTCACGGTTGGTACGGGCACCATGGGCGATCTGGTCCACCTGCCCTTCCACCGCTGCGGCCAGACCGGCGATCTTCTCCAACTGGCGGCCAGTCAGCTCGACCTGGCCGACACCGGCCTCCAGGTCGCTGGAGAGTTGCTGGATCTGCTCGACCACCAATGAGGTCTGCCGCTGGATGTCGGCCACCATCTGCCCCACTTCACCGGTAGCACTGGCCGTACGCCCGGCCAGACCACGTACCTCGTCTGCCACCACGGCGAAGCCACGACCATGCTCGCCAGCTCGTGCCGCCTCGATGGCAGCGTTCAGCGCCAGCAGGTTGGTCTGGCTGGCGATGGACTGGATGACCTGGGCCACCTGCTGGATCTCCTCGCTGCGCTGGCTGAGCGTGGCAATCAACTCGCGGCTGGCGCCGGCCCTGAGACTCAGTTGCTGCATGAGTTCGATCGCCTGCCGCAGCACTTCGCGACCCTCATCGCCGCTCTGGCGCACATCGTGGGCAGCAGCGAACGCCTGCTGGCTGAGTTCGGACGTAGCCGCCTCGGTGGAGATCATCACCTCGGCGCTGCCGACGATACGTTCGGCAGCCTGCAATTGAGACTTGAGGCGTTCGGCCAGACGATCCACCGACCAGGCCACGCCGGCGGCGGACAGCGCGTTGTGGCTGGTGCTGCGGGAAAGGTCGCGGGTCAGCCGGGAAAGGTCGGCCCCCTCCTCCACCTTTGTCGGCGCCTGGAGCTTTTGGCGGAACAGCCAGGGAAGCGGCACCAGAACCAGAATGCCCAGCCAGGGCGGCAGGCCAGCCAGGGTAACGACGCCAGCGATAGAGAGGATCAGGAAACTGTGGATCAGGCAGTTGCGCATCGCTTGTCCCTTTGTTGTTTCCGGGTATTAAGCGGCGAATTGCTATCTGGCGACATGGTTCCTTGGTCGTAGTACCAAGGGGAACAACGGCCATAACCGCATCGCGGTGCCCATGGTGCCCCCTACGGCCAGGTCCAGGTGGGTGCGCTGCGCGCACCGTTCATGTCGTCCCGGAAAGAAAAGGCCCGCCGGAGCGGGCCTTGTTGCGCATCAGCGCTTGGCTACGACATCTGCCTTGGGCAGCTTGAAGGTCCAGAGCATGCCGCCCTGGTTCAGGTCCTTGATGCGTTTGGCCACCTCGCCACCCCAGAGCGGCACCGCGCCACCCCAGCCGGACAGCACGGAGACGTACTGCTCACCGTCCATTTCCCAGGTGATGGGCGAACCGATCACGCCGGAACCGGTGTTGAACTCATAGAGCTTCTTGCCGGTCTTGGCGTCGAAGGCCATCAGGTAGCCCTCGGGGTTGCCGGTGAACACCAGGTTGCCCTTGGTCGCCAGCACACCGCCCCAGAGCGGCGCATAGTTCTTGTAGCGCCAGACTTCCTTGCCGGATTTGGGATCGATGGCACGCAGCACGCCGATGTAATCCTCGTTCAGCGGCTTGATGGTGAAACCGGCGCCCAGGTAGGCCGCGCCCTTCTTGTAGGAGATGTTCTCGTTCCACATGTCCATGCCCCACTCGTTGGACGGCACGTAGAACAGGCCGGTGTCCTGGCTGTAAGCCATGGGCATCCAGTTCTTGCCCCCCAGGAAGGACGGCGCGACGAACACCGAACTACCGTGCTTACCGTCACCGCCCGGCGCGCCGGGGCGTTTGGCGTCGTCGTAGATCGGACGGCCTTCCTTGTCCAGGCCCTTGGCCCAGGTGACGGTGTCAACGAACGGGAAGCCACGGATGAACTTGCCGTTGGTGCGATCCAGAACGTAGAAGAAGCCGTTGCGGTCGGCGGTGGCTGCCGCTTTCACGGTCGTGCCGCCATCCTTGTAGTCGAAGGACACCAGTTCGTTGACGCCGTCGAAGTCCCAGCCGTCGTGCGGCGTGGTCTGGAAGTGCCACTTGATGGAACCGTCTTCCGGATTCAGGGCGAGGCGCGAAGAGGAATACAGGTTGTCCCCCGGACGCAGGTGGGAGTTCCAGGGCGAGGGGTTGCCGGTACCGATCAGCAGGGTGTCGGTGTCCGGGTCGTAGTAGCCGCCCAGCCAGGGCGCGGCACCGCCGGTCTTCCACAGGTCGCCGGGCCAGGTCTTGCCGGGCTGGCCACCGGAGATACCGTTCTCCACCTGCTTGCCATCCTTGTAGACATAACCCATGTGGCCTTCTACGGTCGGACGGGTCCAGAGCAGCTCACCGTTCTTCGGGTTGTAGGCCTCGATCTTGCCCACCACGCCGAACTCGCCACCGGCGACGCCGGTGATCAGCTTGCCTTTCACCACCAGCGGTGCGGCAGAGATGGAGTAGCCGGCCTTGTAGTCGGCCACGGTCTTGCGCCAGACCACCTTGCCGGTGTCCTTGTTCAGTGCCACCAACTTGGCGTCGAGCGTGCCGAAGATCACCAGGTCGTCGTACAGGGCGACGCCGCGGTTGATGACGTCACAGCAGGGCATGATGCCGTCAGGCAGGCGGGCATCGTATTGCCAGAGTTTCTTGCCGGTGCGGGCGTCGACGGCGAAGACACGCGAGTAGGAACCGGTGACGTACATCACGCCATCCTTGACCAGCGGCTGGGCCTGTTGGCCACGCTGCTTCTCACCGCCGAAGGACAGTGCCCATACCGGGCGCAGTTGCTGCACGTTTTCGCTGTTGAGAGCTTCCAGGGTGCTGTAGCGCTGACCTTGCAGGCCCAGACCGTTGGTCACCACCTGATCGGTGGATTTGGCGTCATCGAGGATGTCCTTGTCGGTGACACCGGCCAACGCCAGGCTGCTGGACAGCACCAGCGCGACACCGAGCAGCGTCAGGGCAAAAGGCGGTTTGAGTGTGGCGAGCTTCATTGACGGCTACCTCTGCGGGCTTGTTGTTGTGATCCGGGAAAATTTCCCGGTCTGCCGCAAATTCTTGGTTTGCCGCGCCAGACCAACAATTGGACGCAGTGCTGATTTTCCTACTCCGTTGGTAGCAATACCGCCAATCCCCCGCATACTTCAGCTGCCGATTGTGCTGCGGCGCCTACCACTGGCAGACTGCCGCCCCTGCTTCGCACTCCAACGTCCCGGGACCTATGCAAGTCTTCAGTGATCGTCAACTGCTCCTGGCCAGCTGGGCCATCGTTCTCCTCGGCCTGCTACTGGTACTGCCTTTCCGGCTCCTGCCGTCCCTACTGTCCGGGCTGCTGGTCTATGAACTGGTAATCAGCCTCGCGCCCCGCCTGCAACCGGTGATTCCCGGCGGTCGCCGCGCCCGTTGGCTGGCGGTGGCATTGCTCGGCACGCTGGTGGTGAGTCTGTTATCGCTGTTCTTCGTGTGGATCGCCGGCGTGGTGATGCAGGAGGTGCACAACCCCGGCCAGCTGCTGGAGAAATTCATCACCCTCACCGAACAGGCACGCGCACAGCTGCCGGCGTCCGTCGAGAACTACCTGCCGGCCAGCGCCGATGACCTACGCCGCGAACTGATGGATTGGCTGCGCGCCCACGTCGGGCAGCTGCAGTTGCTGGGCAAGGGGGCGGCGCACACCTTCGTGACCATGCTGATCGGCATGATCCTCGGCGCCATCATTGCGCTGCAGCCCATCCCCAACTTCGAGACCTTGCGTCCGCTCAGCCGCGTGCTGCTGGAGCGCATGGCCCTCCTGGTCACCGCCTTCCGCAACATCGTCTTCGCGCAGATCAAGATTTCCCTGGTCAACACCACCCTCACTGGCATTTTCCTTGCGGTGGTGCTGCCGCTGATGGACATCCATATGCCACTGACCAAGGTCCTGATCCTGCTGACCTTCCTGCTCGGACTCCTGCCGGTGATCGGCAACCTGATGTCCAACACCTTGATCTTCATCGCCGGGTTCTCGGTGTCGCTCTGGGTGGCAGTCGGCGCGCTGGGTTATCTGATCGCCATCCACAAGCTTGAGTACTTCCTCAACGCCCGCATCGTCGGCGGGCAGATCAGTGCCAAGGCTTGGGAACTGCTGCTGGCGATGCTCGCGTTCGAGGCGATCTTCGGCTTGCAGGGACTGGTGGCGGCGCCGATCTACTACGCCTACCTGAAGAGCGAACTGAAGCACGCGGAGCTGGTTTAACCCTCCGCAAGTTGCGCTGCGCGCACGGAACCCCTTGCGCAAGACCTCTGGTGCGCCATGCGCACCGGCCTCCTTCATTCCGTCGCGCTATCCACCCTCGGCATCCGCGCCAGTTCGTACTTCGGGTACAGATGGCTGACCGTGCGGATCAGCTCGTAGCGGCTCAGGTTCACCGAGGCGAAACGCTGGGGAATCGGTGAGCGGATCACTTCGTTCATGTTCTCCCCCTTCCCTGCCGCCTCCTTCAGCAAGCCATCCAGCCAGCCCAGATAGTCACGCATCTGTTCGAATGGCGCCTTGTCATGGCTGACGGGCCCGTGGCCGGGCACCAAGGTTTTCCAGGGTAGCGACTGCAGTGTGGCGATATCCGCAAGCCAGGCATCCAGCCCTGGACTATTGGGTGTGGTCAGGGCGCGCTGGTAGAACACCAGGTCGCCGGCGAACAGCACGCCGGTGCGTTCATCCAGCACGGCGAGGTCGGCGCCGGTGTGACCACGCAAGGCCAGCAATCTCAGCCTGTGGCCGCCGACTTCACGCACACTGGGTTCCAGCGTTTCAGTCGGCAGGACAACTTCAGTGCCGCGCATCCAGTCGCCGACCAGGCGGTACATGTTCTCCGCCATCGCGTTGCCCTGCTCGTCCAGCAGCTTGCGGGTACCGGCCAGCGCGGCGATGGGGACATCCGTGAATGCCTGGTTGCCCAGCACATGATCCGGGTGATGATGGGTCAGGAGCACCAGGGCCACGGGCTGGTCCGTTACCTGTGTGATCACGCGGCGCATGGCCTCGCCATAGGCCCTCGATGGCCCGGTGTCGATCACCACGACGCCCGCATCGGTAACGATGAAGCCGGTGTTGACGATGTTGCCGCCGTTGGCCTTGTCGAAGTTGCCGGTGCTGCCTTCCAGCAGCCAGGTGTCCTCGGCGATCTGCCTGGGACTGAGGGCATAGTCCTGGCCAGCCTGGGCGGTGCAGACGATGCAGGCCAGCAGAAAAACGATCAAGCGCATGATCTCTCCCTAGAAGCTGGCCTCGAACTCGTTGCCATTGTTGTCCCGCAGCCACAGCCGTGCTTGCTCATCCTCCTGCACTTCCAGGCTGATGGTCGGGTTCTCGCTGACCGCCGGAAACAGTTCCAGGTTGGCCAGCACCTTGCCCCTGACGTCACGCAATTCGACCTGGTTGATGAAGAACTCGGGGATGCCGCCGACCAGGCCGTTGTCCATCGGGTGGTCGATGCGCATGCGCAGGCGACTGCTGTCGCCAAGGAGGAAGCGGCCAGCGTGGACCTGGCCGAGCCGATCCTCCCAGCCGGCCTGGGCACGCACTACGCTGGGTGCCGTGCAGCCGCCACCCGCCGCGTCGACATGGGTGGAGCCGATGTGCCAGAGGCCGTCACGGGTGAGTACGGCGGCGCGGATGGGCGTGGCCTGCTGGACGCGGATGCGAATGGCCAGCGCAGGTTCCACCCGCCCACCGGGCTGGAATACGAATATCTGCGGAATCGGATTGAGTTCGGCCCAGGCCATGATTTTCACCACCTGTCCGGCAAAGGCACGTGCGTCGACCTGGATCGGTACCTGGCGCGAGTCCTCGGCGAAGGGTGGCGCTTCAAGCACCACCTTCGGGTCGTGAACGAATGGTTGGCCACCCAGGAGGCGCTGGTGGAAGTAGTCCCACATGACCGACTCTACCGGATCCTGACCAGCCCCCCAGAGTGGCGCGCTGGTCCCGAGCAACCCCAACAACAGCAACGAACGCCTGTGCATCCCGCACCTCCGGCTATTGAACGTCCTGATAGAACCCCGGTAGCTCGTAATGCAGGCCGTATGAGGCATAGAGCTTGTCCATGCGACCGTCGCGCACCATGCCATCGAGGGTTTCCTCCAGGGCATTGGCCAGTTGGCGATTGCTTTCGTGAACCGCCATGCCGATGTCCCATTCGGGTTGGCCGAGGTTGGGATAGGTATTGTCGGCATTGCGGATCTGCGGGTCGTGGGCCTCGTGCTGCAGCCAGTCCAGCTCCCCACGCAGAGCCATCACGGCATCCACCTCGCCCTTGCGCATTCCTTCGAAGGCCGCAGCCGTTCCCGGGAAGTGATGGGTGTTGCGCGCCAGACGCCCGGCGAACACCGAGGTGAGATAGAAGGACGGCACGCTTTCCAACTCGACGCCGATGGGATGGAACTGGAACACGCCGATAGTTGGCACTTCCGGCAGTCGACGACTGTCATAGGCAACCTGCCAGCGCTCACGCTGATAGGGGCCGAACATTACTACCTGCTCGTTGGCCAGCTCGCCCACATCGTTGCGCTTTTGCGAGTAATCGCGGTCGTAGGGCACTCGCAGCATCACATCGGCGAGCACACCTGGACGCATGTAGTGCCCCTTCCAGACAAAATTGCGCAGGTCATCGTCGAGCCTTTCTCCCGGGGTGACCCAGAGCAGTTCCAGCTTCAGTCCAAGCCCCTCCGCAAGGGCATTGGCAAGGTCGATATCAACCCCGCGCGCCTGGTCGCCATCCTTGAAGCTGTAGGGCGCGAAGTTCTCGTAGACGGCCACCCGCAGCACACCCGAGTCGACAATGTCGTCATAGGGGCGTACCTGTGCCTGCACCAGGGGCAAGCACAGCAGCCAGCACAACAGAACCAGCAGGCGCATGGCGATTACTCGTCCACGTGCACGCTTTCCAGGTAGGTGCGGATGGCCCAGAGGGCTTCCTGGCTGAGGAAGTCGGCCATCTTCGGCATGTACACCGCGCCGTCGCGCACGGCGCCGTTGATCACCCGCTCCTTGAACCACTCATCGCCGCTGGCGTCGGTTTCCAGGTAGCGCAGGTCGGGGGCGATGCCGCCGGACTTGGCTTCCAGGCCGTGGCAGCGGGCGCAGTTCTGGTTGTAGGCAGACGAACCGATCTCAACGGCCAGGTGGTGATTGGCATAAGGCGCGCGATAGGGGTTTTCTTCGCGCCATTCCTTGCCCAGTTCCTCCAGACCTTGGGTGTTGACTGCCTGGGGCACCACGTCGCCATGGGCCAGTACGATTCCGCTGAGGGTAAAGCCGGCCAGGAGTGCGAGGCCGCGCAGTGCGCTGTTCTTGTTCATCACGTACATCCTCATTAGCTGTGCAAGGCGGCGCCCCGGTGGGAGCGCTGTGAGGAAATGGTAAGAAGCCCCTTGCAAGCTCCCCATCCTGCTTTGGTGGCCTGGCACTCCTCCCTTGGTAGTAGTGCGAGCGGAGGCCGGTGAAGAAATTTCCACGCAAAGGTCGATAACGCAGGCGCCAGCGAGCTGGCGAACCACAAAAAGCGATTCGCCAGCTCGCTGGTACTTATGCGATTGGAAAGCAGGTCGGCCTTTCAGTTGGCCCGGGAGCAAGAGGTCGAGATGGAGGGGGTCAGGTCCAGCGAATGAGGGATGTGCCGGGAGGGGACGCTTGCGGCCCTGGCCAGCTCGAATTCGAGCAGGCAGCAGACGACCAGGAGCGGTAAAAGAAGATGTTTGATAGCAGCCATGACGGAATCCTCTTGTCGGTTCCCCTGCGAGTCAGACTAGGGCCATGAGCCCCGCGCGGCCTTACTACCTTGGTAGCGCCGGACCACTACCTTGTGTGGTCGCAGGCGCCCTGCCCCTTTGTCGCAATGCCTTGGCAGGTATCGGCAGCGGCTTTGGCAGCAGTGCCAAATCATGGCCGCAGCGGGAAGTTTTCCCGGCAAGCGCGGGAGCTTTTCCGTATCAAGGTGACGACGCGAATCCCACCATTCGAGACGCCGGGCCAGCAGATGGCCCCGTATCCATCGACTATGGGAATCGCAACCATGACAACAAGATCGCTACCCTTACCTGCCAGCCCGCTTTCGACCGCCATCCGCTGCCTCTTGCTGGTGGGAGGCCTGGCCGCTGCCGGCGGCGCCCTCGCCAAGACCGTCACCTGGGACGACATCGCCAACGACCACCAGACCACCAGCGACGTGTTGCAGTACGGCCTGGGCACCAACGCCCAACGCTGGAGCCCTCTGGCCCAGGTGAACGCAGACAACGTGTTCAAGCTGGCGCCCGCCTGGTCCTTCTCCTTCGGCGACGAGAAGCAACGCGGCCAGGAATCCCAGGCGATCATCAGTGACGGGGTGATCTACGTCACGGCCTCCTATTCCCGCGTCTTCGCCCTCGACGCCAAGACCGGCCACCGCCTGTGGACCTACAACCACCGCCTGCCCGACGACATTCGTCCCTGCTGCGACGTGGTCAACCGTGGCGCCGCCATCTACGGCGACAAGATCTTCTTCGGCACCCTGGATGCCCGCGTGGTCGCACTCGACAAGAAGACCGGCAAGGTGGTCTGGAACAAGAAGTTCGGCGAGCACGGGGCCGGCTACACCATGACCGGTGCGCCGACGATCGTGAAAGACCAGAAGAGCGGACGCGTGCTGCTGATCCACGGCAGCTCAGGCGACGAGTTCGGCGTGGTCGGCCAACTCTACGCACGCGATCCGGACAGCGGCGAAGAGGTGTGGATGCGTCCTTTCGTCGAAGGCCACATGGGGCGCTTGAACGGCAAGGACAGCACCCCCACCGGTGACATCAAGGCACCGTCCTGGCCGGACGACAAGAATCATCCCTCCGGCAAGAAGGAAGCCTGGAGCCATGGCGGCGGCGCTCCCTGGCAGAGCGCGAGCTTCGATCCGCAGACCAACACCATCATCGTTGGTGCCGGCAACCCGGCGCCCTGGAACGGCTGGGCACGCACCGCCGACGGCGGCGCCCCGAAGGACTTCGACAGCCTCTACACCTCCGGCCAGGTCGGCGTGGACCCGAGCACCGGCGAAGTGAAATGGTTCTACCAGCACACGCCCAACGATGCCTGGGACTTCTCCGGCAACAACGAACTGGTGCTGTTCGACTACAAGGGCAAGGACGGAAAAACCGTCAAGGCCACCGCCCACGCCGACCGCAATGGCTTCTTCTATGTGGTCGACCGCAGCAACGGCAAGCTGCAGAACGCCTTCCCCTTCGTCGACAACATCACCTGGGCCAGCCACATCGACCTGAAAACCGGCCGTCCGGTGGAGAACCCCGGCCAGCGCCCGCCATTGCCGGAGCCCGGCCAGAAGCACGGCAAGGCGGTGGAAGTCTCGCCCCCTTTCCTGGGTGGCAAGAACTGGAACCCCATGGCCTACAGCCAGGACACCGGCCTGTTCTACGTACCGGCCAACCACTGGAAGGAGGACTACTGGACCGAAGAGGTCGCCTACAAGAAAGGCTCGGCGTATCTCGGCCAGGGTTTCCGCATCAAGCGCATGTATGACGACCATGTCGGCATCCTGCGTGCGATGAACCCCTCCACCGGCAAGATCGTGTGGGAGCACAAGGAGCGCTTGCCGCTCTGGGCCGGCGTGCTGGCCACCAAGGGCAACCTGGTGTTCACCGGCACTGGCGACGGTTTCCTCAAGGCCTTCGACGCCAAGAACGGCAATGAGCTGTGGAAGTTCCAGACCGGCAGCGGCATCGTTTCCCCGCCCATCACCTGGGAACAGGACGGCGAGCAGTACATCGGTGTGACCGTGGGCTACGGCGGTGCGGTTCCGCTTTGGGGTGGCGACATGGCCGACCTGACCAAGCCCGTGGCCCAGGGCGGCTCCTTCTGGGTGTTCAAGCTGCCGAGCTGGGACAAGACCGCACAACGCTGAGTGACGGACCGGGGCCATGGGCCCCGGTTTCCTTTCCCGACCTGAACGGAAAACTGCCATGAACAACCTGCACCTGTTCCTCCCTCTTGCCCTGCTGGTCACCGGCAGCGTCGCGTTGGCCGACGACGGCGACCTGGTCATCAACGGCTGCCGCATCGTCCCGGAAAGCCGCTGCCCGGGGGCCGACCTGCGCGGCGCCAACCTGTCCAACCAGGACATGAGCAAGATGGACCTGTCAGGCGCCAACCTTGAGGGCGCCGACCTGCGCCACGTCCGGCTGGACCTGGCCAACCTGGAAAAAGCCCACCTGGCTGGCGCCAATCTGACCCGCGCCAGCCTGCAACAGACCAACCTGCGCCTGGCCGACCTTTCGGGCAGTCGCATGGTGGCCGTCCAGGGCTGGGGCATGTTCGCCCAGGCCGCCGAATTCAGGGGTGCCGACCTTTCCGCCGCCTATCTGGAATTCGCCCGTTTCTCCGGAGCGAAGATGCATCAGGTGAGACTCCAGGCCGCCGACCTGGAAATGGCCTGGCTGAGCAAGGCCGATCTCAAGGGCGCCGACCTGCGCGACGCCAATCTGCAGGAAGCCAAGATAGGCGAAGCCAACCTGGAAAATGCAGATCTCACCGGTGCACGCAGGCACTACGCGACGTTCCAGGCCACCAACATGGAAGGCTGCAAGGGTTGCCCGAGCGGCTGGGACTGAGCATCGGTGCGCATGGCCCACCCTACTAGGGCGTCGTTGAGCCGCGGGTGCGCCATGCGCACCCTACTCCGACATACCGAATGGGACGCGCTGTTGCGCTAAACCGTCGCCACCCGCAACACCCCGGTGTCGATCGCCAGGTGCACCAGCTCTGCCTGGGACTCCACCTGCAACTTGCTCTTCAACAGGGTCAGGTAGTTGGAAACAGTCTTGCCACTGATGCACAGGCGCTCGGCGATCTCGCGGGCCGGAACGCCACGGGCGAGCATGACGAAAATCTCGAATTCGCGTTGGGTGATGCCACGCAGGCGTGGGTCGTCGGTTTGCTGGCAGGCCAGTTGAGTCGCCAGCGGTTGCTCGATGTAGGGATACCCCGCGACGATGCGGCGCACGGCTTCCAGCAACACTTCCGGCGGCGAGCTCTTGGTGATGTAACCCGCCGCGCCAGTGTCCAGCGCCTGACGCACCAGGGGCAGCTCGTCATGCATGCTGAAGAACAGCACGCGCAACTGCGGCAGGCGCTGACGCAGGCGGCGGGTGGTCTCCAGGCCGCTGATACCAGGCAGGCCGACATCGATGATGACCAGGTTGGGAATTTCCTCCTGCACTTTCTGCAACGCGTCTTCACCACTGCCCGCTTCGCTGACGCTCACTTCCGGCAATAACGCGCAGAGCAACGCCGCATAGCCCTGGCGCACCACCGCGTGGTCGTCCACCAGCAGGATTTTCATGGTCCTGACTCCTCCAGAGGAATGTTGAGGCACAGCACCAGGCCGGCGCCGGGGCGCGTCAATAGCCTGAGTTCACCGCCCAGGCAACGAGCCCGCTCGCGCATCGAGCGCAAGCCGATACCGCCGCCGCCGAGGCTCTCGGCACCACGACCGTCATCCCGCACGACCAGACGCAGGCGCCGCTGTCCGGTACGCAGGCGGATTCGCACTTCGCTGGCACCGGCATGTCGCACGACGTTGGTCAGGGCCTCCTGCAACAGGCGATAGAGATGGGCCTTGGCTTCACCCGAGAGTGCCGGCAGGTCGTCGGCCAGCTGCATGCGGCAGGAAATGCCGTGGGCCTCTTGCCATTGCTGGCCAAGCAATCGAATCGCCTCGGCCAGTTCCAGGCGCTCCAGCACCACGGGATAAAGATCGCGCACCAGGGCGCGGAAGCCATCCTGCAGATGCTGGCAGTTGTTCTCCAGGGCCTGCGCGGTGCGATTAACCACCGGCAACTGCCCCGTGACGCTACGCAGCAGGAAGAGCTGCGCACGGATACCCGCGAGGTACTGACCGAGGTCGTCGTGCAATGCCTGGGCGAGCTGGCGGCGTTCGCGCTCCTGCAGTGCCAGCAGCGCCTGGGTGAGTTCAGCGTTCTCCACCTTGACCCGTTCCAGGCAGGCTGCCATCTGGTTGAAGTGGCCGGCCAACCGCTGGGATTCGGCTGAAGAATGCGCGGGAAGGCGTGCTTGCAGGTCCCCACGGGATACTTGCTGCAGTGCACCAAGCAGCTCATCCAGCACCCGCAGGCCACGTCGCACCGCCCAGCGGATGGCCCACAGGCTCAAGCAAAGCGCGATGGCGAACAGCACCAGCAGTTGCTGCAGGGAGTCGCGAATCTCGTCCACTTCGTCACGCGGGTCGACACTGATCCGCACGCGGCTGCCATCCACCAGGCTCAGGACATCGCCGCTGGCTTCAGCCGCCGGATACAGCCAATGGGCCAGCCAGCGCTGCAGTGGCCCGGGCGCGGGTTCGGCGGACGGCTGGTCAAGGCGATGCACGCGCACGTGGCGCAGATTGCCGGTGAGGTGCGGCTGGAGCGCGGCGGGATCGCGCCGGGCGGAGTCACGCAGGTATTCCACCACGGCCTCGGCCGCCATCAGTTCACGGCGTACGTCCTGCCCGGCCTGGCGCAGCAACAGCGCCAGGCAGGCCCCCCCCACCAGCACGAAGAACAGAGTGACCAGCAGGTTGATGCGCCAGAGCGCGGACATCGCGGCTCACTCATCCAACCAGATGACCGGCAACACCGGTGCGCCGCCCTGGTAATGGAAATCGGAGGACCCTTCGCGGTCGAAACCGAGCAGGCTGAGGATCAGTAGCAACGGCAACAGCAGGTGCTTGAGGATGCGCATGGACGGCTTCCTTCAGGTTTTTGTGTGGCCATCCTAGGGCCTAATCGCCGGCCGATTTCTACTACCTTGGTACCGCACGACCGGTACTTTCTTCATATTTCCCAGGCTCCGTCTCGTTCCTATGCTGGCTCCACGTTCAAAGGAGCCATGAAATGCGTCAGTACCTGCTCCACGGCCTGACCTACTTGCTGGCACTGTCCAGCGCCGCCCTTCTCGCCACCGAAGTCCGCGCCGACGAAGGTCTGGAGGTTCGCATCGGCTACCTGGCCTGGACACCGGATCGCGGCCCCTTGCTGTCCAACGTGATACCCGAACCGGAAGACACCGGGCTGCGCGGAGCCGAACTGGCGATAACCGACAGCAACAGCACCGGTCGCTTCCTCGAACAGCGCTACTCACTGAGCACTGTGCGCACGGCTACCCCCAATGAGTTGTTGGCCAAGGCTCACGAACTGCACGAGCAGGGTCTGCGGCTGTTCGTGGTCAACGCCCCGGCGGAGCAGCTGCTGCAACTGGCTGACGCCTTCCCCGATAGCCTGCTGTTCAACGCAGGTAGCGCCAGTGACGAACTGCGGGGCGAACAGTGTCGCGCCAATCTGCTGCACAGCCTGCCCAACCGCGCGATGCTGGCCGACGCCCTGGCCCAGTTCCTCGCCAGCCGCCGCTGGCAGCGCTGGCTGCTGGTGACCGGCCAGGCACCGGACGACCTCGCCTACGCCGCCGCCATCCGCCGCGCCGCTGGGCGTTTCGGCGCGAAAATAGTCGAAGAGAAACCCTGGACCTTCGATAACGACCAGCGCCGCAGCGCCCAGGCGGAGATGCCGCTTTTCACCCAGACCAGCGAATACGATGTGGTACTGGTGGCAGACGAGCGCGGCGATTTCGGCGAGTACCTGCCCTACAACACCTGGTATCCGCGCCCGGTGGCCGGCACTCAGGGGCTGACGCCCACCGGTTGGCACAAGACAGTGGAAACCTACGGCGCCGCACAGTTGCAGAAGCGTTTTGAAGCGCTGGCCGGGCGCTGGATGAACGACCGCGATTTCGCTGCCTGGATCGCCGTGCGAAGCATCGCCAGCGCCGTGACCCGCCTGAAGAGCGCCGACGCTCAAGGCATCCGCACCCTGGCACTGTCCGCCGACCTGCCGCTGGACGGCTTCAAGGGCCGCAAGCTGAGCTACCGCGACTGGGACGGCCAGTTGCGCCAGCCCATTCCCCTGGTGCATCCCCGCTCCCTGGTCAGCACCTCGCCCCAGGAGGGTTTCCTGCACCCGGTAAGCGAGCTGGACAGCCTCGGCTTCGACCGTCCCGAAAGCACCTGCCGCCAGTTCGCCGCAGCGCACTGACCACAACAAGAAGGAAACTCGCCATGCCCGCTCCCCTTGCCGCTGCCATAGGCTCAGCACTACTGCTGCTCGCCGGCCAGGCCCTGGCCGCCACCGCCTACGTTTCCAACGAAAAGGACAACAACATCAGCGTGATCGACCTGGACAGCCTCGAGGTCATCGGGAGCCTGGCGGTCGGCAAGCGTCCCCGAGGGCTGCTGCTGTCCGGCGACAACAAGCTGCTGTACATCTGCGCCAGCGATTCCGACACGGTGCAGGTGATGGACCTGGCCACCCGCCAGATCATCAAGGAGCTTCCCTCCGGTGCCGACCCTGAGCAGTTCGCCCTGCACCCCAATGACCGCTGGCTGTACATCTCCAACGAAGACGACGCCCTGGTCACCGTGGTCGACACCCAGAGCGACCAGGTACTGGCGCAGATCGACGTGGGCGTAGAGCCCGAAGGCATGGCGGTAAGCCCGGATGGCAAATGGGCGATCAACACCAGCGAAACCACCAATATGCTGCACTGGATCGACACATCCACCCAGAAGCTGATCGACAACACCCTGGTGGACCAGCGTCCGCGCCATGTGGAATTCAGCCATGACGGCAAGCAACTCTGGGCCTCGGCCGAGATCGGCGGCACGGTCACGGTGGTGGACGTCGCCAGCCGCAAGGTGCAGAAGGTGCTCAAGTTCCAGATCAAGGGCGTGCATCCGGACAAGGTGCAGCCGGTAGGGGTGAAGCTGACCCGCGACGGCAAGTACGCCTTCGTTGCGCTGGGGCCGGCCAACCACATCGCGGTGGTCGATACCAGCACCTATGAAATCCTCGACTACCTGCTGGTGGGGCGCCGTGTCTGGCACCTGGCGTTCACTCCGGACGAGAAGCGCCTGCTGGCCACCAACGGCATCAGCGGCGACGTCTCGGTGATCGATGTCGACAGCCTCAAGGTGACCAGGTCGATCAAGGTCGGCCGTTACCCCTGGGGCGTGGTGGTGACACCGTGAACGCGCTTGATCTGGTCGACGTGTCCTTTGCCTACGGCCCGCGCCGAGCCCTGGACAGTGTCGGGTTCCATCTGGAATCGGGCAGCTTCACCGCCCTGCTCGGTCCCAATGGCGCGGGCAAATCCACCCTGGTCGCACTGCTCACTCGACTCTACGACCTGCGCCAGGGTGAGATTCGCGTCTGCGGCCACTCGCTGCGGCAGGAGCCGCGCAAAGCCCTTGCACGACTCGGGGTGGTGTTCCAGCAGAGCACGCTGGACTTGGACCTCAGCGTTGAACAAAACCTGCGTTACCACGCCGCCCTGCACGGCTTGCCCGGCAAGCTGGCCACGGAGCGTATCGAGCGGGAGCTGGAACGCCAGCAGTTGGGACCGCGTCGGCACGACAGTGTGCGCCTGCTCAATGGAGGTCACCGGCGGCGAGTGGAGATCGCCCGTGCGCTGCTCCACGAGCCTCGCCTGTTGCTTCTCGACGAAGCCAGCGCCGGCCTCGACCCGGCCAGCCGCGACGGGCTCAACAAGCATGTTCGCCAGCTTTGTCGGGAACAGGGCGTCGCCGTGCTCTGGACCACCCATCTGCTGGACGAAATCCAGCCCGATGATCGTCTGCTCCTGCTCAATCAAGGGCGGATCGTAGCCAATGACAACGCGGCCAGCCTGAGCGCCGGACACGAAGGCGGCCTGGCCGCGACGTACGAGCGGTTGACGGCATGAGGCCCCTGTCGGACCTGCTCGGTGCGCACGGCGTACCCTACGCGAAGCACTTGGCCGTAGAACCCGCGCGGAAACCTCGGTGCGCGCAGCGCACCCTACGCCAGAAGCCCGCCACCATTACGGAGCCCTTCCCATGCTGACCGCCTACTGGAATTGCCTGCGCGGAATCCTGCTGCGCGAGTGGCTGCGCTTCGTGCTGCAGCGCACCCGTTTCCTCAGCGCCCTGGTGCGCCCACTGCTGTGGCTCCTGGTGTTCGCTGCCGGTTTTCGCGCCGCCCTGGGCATCGCCATCATCGAGCCCTACGACACCTACATCACCTATGAATCCTACATAGTTCCGGGGCTGGCGTGCATGATCCTGCTGTTCAACGGCATGCAGGGTTCGCTGTCGATGGTCTACGACCGCGAGATGGGCAGCATGCGTCTGCTGCTCACCAGCCCCCTGCCCCGTCCCTTCCTCCTGGCGTCACGCTTGCTGGCCACTTCGCTGGTCTCGCTGCTGCAGGTCTACGCGTTCCTCGCCATCGCCTGGCTCTACGGTGTACAACCGCCGGCCTTCGGCCTGCTCGCGGCGCTGCCGGCGCTGCTGCTGGCGGCGTTGCTGCTCAGCGCGCTGGGGCTGCTGCTCTCCAACGGCATTCGCCAGCTGGAGAACTTCGCCGGCGTGATGAACTTCGTGATCTTCCCGCTGTTCTTCCTGTCTTCGGCGCTCTATCCGCTTTGGAAGATGCGCGAGGCCAGCGAATGGCTGTACTGGCTCTGCGCACTCAACCCCTTCAGCCACGCAGTCGAGATGGTGCGTTTCGCCCTCTACGAGCGCTTCAACACATTGGCGGTCGCCATCTGCCTGACCCTGACGCTG
Source organism: Pseudomonas sp. BN606 (assembly GCF_029873115.1). Taxonomy (NCBI): domain Bacteria; kingdom Pseudomonadati; phylum Pseudomonadota; class Gammaproteobacteria; order Pseudomonadales; family Pseudomonadaceae; genus Pseudomonas; species Pseudomonas sp. BN606. The sequence goes on from NZ_SSOF01000051.1 coordinate 18,897, forward strand.
GTCTTCGCCGTGGCCGCGCTGCTGAGCTTCAACCCCCAGCATGCAGCCCTGCGCAAGGCCGGCTAGCTGCGCTGCCAGGGAGCACTGTAACGCTCGGGAAACACTGGAGTTTTCGTTGTGCCCCGGCGGAATGAAATGCACGCACTTAGTCATAAAGAAACTGAGAAAGCGCAAGATGCGCCGGTAGCGCTGCTGTCGACGAAGGCCAACCTTTCCACACCGACCTTCCAGTGAGCAGCCTGCCCCTGCCGGATTGGGCGCCGGCCGGGGCGATCTACTACTTTGGTACCGGTTGTCCCCTCTCAACGTCGAATTCCCAAAGCAGCAGCACTGGCCTGTAATGGCTACACAAAAAGAACAGAGCGTCCGCCATGAAGCGCCTACTCACCTGCATTGCCTGCGTTGCCCTTGCGCTACCCGCGCTTGCCAGTGAAGCCGCCGACACTCCGCTGTTCTCCGCGGACGGCTACCGCCTGACCCGCTACCGCAGCCCGACACCAGCCAACGTTGAATCCGCCCGTACCCTGGATACCGCCCAGCTTGAGGCTCAGTTGAAGGCGCAGCCCGATACCCTGCTGGTGGACGTTTACCGCCGCCAGTGGCTGCAAGGGCGCTTCATCGAAGACGAACCCCATGCCAACCTGCCTGGCAGCCTCTGGCTGGCCAACACTGGTGATGGCGAACTCAGTGCCGAATGGCTGGGCTACTTCAGCCGCCATCTGCGACTAGCCAGCCATGGCCGCAGCAACCGCCCACTGGTGTTCTACTGCCGTTCCGACTGCTGGCTGAGCTGGAACGCCGTGAAACGCGCTGCCGCGCTGGGCTACACCAACCTCTACTGGTACCGTGATGGCATCGATGCCTGGGAACAGGCCGGGCTGCCCCTGCAGCCCGCCCGTCCCGTTCCATTCCCCTGACCCGGCAGGGTTGGGCATGCCGCACCATAATGAAAAAAACGAGGTGAAAGGCCGTGTACAAAATTCTGATTGCCGATGACCACCCGCTCTTCCGCGAAGCCATCCATAACGTCATCAGCGACGGTTTTCCGGAAAGCGAAGTGATGGAGACCGCCGACCTGGACAGCGCGCTGGCGCTGACCCAGGAGCACGACGACCTGGATCTGATTCTCCTCGACCTGAACATGCCGGGCATGCACGGCCTGAACGGGCTGATCAACCTGCGTAACGAGGCACCGACCGTGCCGGTGGTGATCGTCTCCGCCGAGCAGGACAAGCAGGTGGTGCTGCAGGCCATCACCTATGGCGCGGTGGGCTTCATCACCAAGTCGTCGCCCCGCGCGCAGATGACCGACGCCATCGAGCAGATCCTCAACGGTAACGTCTACCTGCCTTCGGACATCATTCGCACGCAGAAGGCGTCTCCCCGCCGTCACCATGACGAAGCCAGCATTCCGCCCGAACTGCTGCAAGCCCTGACTCGCAAGCAGTTGCTGGTGCTGGAGCGGATGACCAAGGGCGAGTCGAACAAGCAGATCGCCTACAACCTGGACATCGCCGAGACCACCGTGAAGGCCCACGTTTCGGCGATCCTGCGCAAGCTCAACGTGCACAACCGGGTACAGGCCATTCTCTCGGCCAGCGATATCGATTTCACCGCCTATCTGCGCCGTTGAACACCGGGTACTTCCCTAAGGACAGCCATGCCCGCTCCCCGCACGCTTTTGCTCACGGCACTGGCCATGCTGGCCTTTGCCGGAAATTCCCTGCTCTGCCGCCTCGCCCTCAAGCACACTGCCATCGATGCGGTGAGTTTCACCGCCATCCGTATCGCCGCCGGTGCCCTGATGCTCTGGCTGTTGCTGCGCCTGCGCTGCCAGCCCCTGGCGGCGACCGGCAATTGGCGCGCAGCGGCGGCGTTGTTCGTCTATGCCGCTGCCTTCTCTTACGCCTACTTGCAACTGGACGCCGGTGCCGGCGCGCTGTTGTTGTTCGGCGCCGTGCAACTGTGCATGGTGGTCTTTGGCCTCCTGCGCGGTGAGCGGCTGAACCCGCAACAGGCCCTGGGCTTCACCCTGGCCACGGGAGGGTTGGTGGTCCTGCTGCTGCCCGGCGCCAGCGCGCCCCCGCTTTTGGGCGGCCTGCTGATGCTGCTCGCCGGCTTTGCCTGGGGCGCCTACACGCTGCTCGGCCGCCAGGCTGGCCTGCCCCTGGCCGCTACGGCCGGCAATTTCATTCGCGCCCTGCCCTTTGCCGGATTACTCCTGCTGCCCTTCATCGACCAACTGAAACTGGACCTGCCAGGTTTCAGCTACGCCCTGCTTTCCGGCGCGCTGACGTCCGGCATCGGCTACGCCATCTGGTACAGCGCCCTCCCGGGCCTGGGCGCCCTTCAGGCCGCCAGCGTGCAACTCAGCGTTCCCGTCCTCGCCGCCCTGGGCGGCGCAGTGCTGCTTGGCGAACACATCAGCCTGCGTTTGGCGCTGGTTTCAGTCGCCGTGCTTGGCGGCATCGCCCTGGTGCTGCGGGCGAAATTCCAGCCAGTTCCACAGCGAGCTTGAGGTGCACCGTTCCTGTGGGGGCGAATTCATTCGCTGAGCAGGTCGCAGACCTGCCGTAGGTTGGCGCTGAGCGAAGCGAAGCCCAACAGCGAACCTGACCGGTGGCTTTGAGTTTCGCTTCGCTCAAGTTGAACTCCGCCCGCGACAACCCACAACCGCGTCAATACAAGGCAATCGTATAGACACGCATCCCCTCAACGCTCCAGCAAATGACTCATGGCTGTCTTCAGTTTCATGGGCCGCACCGGCTTGTGCATCAGGGTGTGGCCGAGCTCGCGCATCTGCTGCTTGAGTTCGTTGCTGTAGTTGGCGGTGATCATCAGGGCCGGAAGCGGCGTGCTGCGGCGGGCGTTGATGGTGGCCACGGCGTCCACTCCGTTGCAGTCGTTGTCCAGGTGGTAGTCGGCGATCAGCAGATCGGCTTCGGCGTGGAAGTTTTCCACCTGGCGTGCCAGGTCTTCCTCTGACAGCGCGGTAGTCACCTGGCAGCCCCAGCCTTCCAGGAGTGTGCGCATGCCGGCGCAGATGGCTGCGTCGTTATCCAGCACCCAGACCCGTGCCCCTTGCAACCGCTCCAGCACCGCGTGGGGTTCGTCGTGCTGCAGCTTCTGACGCGGCACGCGACGCGCCAGCGGCACCTCCACGGCGAACAACGAGCCCTTGCCCAGCTCCGAAGACACGTGAATGCGGTGGCCGAGCATGCGGGCGATCTTCTCGACGATGGCCAGGCCCAGGCCGAGCCCGCGGTCCTGCTTCTCGCGCACCACTTCACCACGCTTGAACTCCTGGAAGATCTCGCCAAGCTTGTCCTGGGCGATGCCGATCCCGGTGTCACGCACCTCGATCCACAGGCTTTGCCGACGGCGGCGACACCCCAGCAGGATGCGCCCCGAGGGGGTGTAGCGGATGGCGTTGCTGAGCAGGTTGCGCAGAATCCGCGCCAGCAGCTGCAGGTCGCTTCGCACCAGGGCTGAGCTGCCCACGAAGTCCAGTCGCAAACCTTCACTGGCGGCGATCTGGCGATACTCCACGGCCAGGTTGTCGAGCAGCTCGCTCACCGCGAACGGCGCGATATCCGGCTTGATCACCCCGGCATCCAGCTTGGAAATGTCCACCAGGGTACCCAGCAGGTTCTCCACATCCTCCAGTGAGTTGCTGACGTTGCGTACCAAAGCGAGATTGCAGGTCTGGCTGCGCTGTTCCAGCAGTGCGCTGGTGAACAGCCGTGCGGCGTTCAGGGGCTGCAGCAGGTCGTGGCTGACCGCTGCGAGGAACTTGGTCTTGGACAGGTTGGCCCTTTCGGCTTCGAACTTCGCCTCCCGCAGGCGCAACTCGACCTGTGTGCGCTCGTCGATCTCGCGGCGCAGTTGGCTATTCAGCGCGGTCAGCTCGGTGGTGCGCTCGCGGACCCGCTGTTCCAGGTTCTGGTAGGCCTGGTGCAGGGCCTCGGCGGTACGGCGACGCTCGGTGATGTCACGGATCAGCACAAAGATGCCGACCACTTCGCCATTGGCCAATCGATTGGGCACGTAGGACCGCAGCATGCAACGTTCCTGGCCGTTGTGGTTGGTCTCGGTGACCTCGAAGGACAGGCTTTCGCCACTCAGCGCCCTCTCCACATAAGGCTCCAGGCGTCGCCAGTGCTCATCGCTGTGCACATCGCGCAATGTCTGGCCGAGCATCCCGCCGCGCGGCCAGCGGTACCACTCCTCGTAGACCTTGTTGGTGAACTCGTACACCAGGTCGGCGCTGAGGTAGGCGATCAGTGCCGGGACATGGTCGGTGATCAGGCGAATCCAGCGTTCGCTCTCGGCAAGCGTCTCAGCATGGCGATAACGCTCGGTGATGTCGGTGAAGGTATTGACGAAGCCGCCTGTGGGTAGCGGATGGGTGCGGACCTCCAGCACCCGGCCGTTATACAAGCGTTGTTCCATCTCGCGGACAGGGCGGCCGCTCGCGTCGCGGGTATCGGGTGTGAGTAACGGCAGCTCACTGTCGGCCATGACCCCTGCGAAGGCGCGATGCGCTTCTACCGGCGCCAGGCCGCAGAGTTCGAGGAAGCGATGATTCCAGAGCTCCAGGATGCCCTCGGAGCTGACCATGGCCACGCCCTGGGACAGGTTGTCCACGGCGCGCTGCAACAGTCGCGACTTCTGTGCCAGGGCCTGCTCGCGGCGATCGGTCTCGCTCTGCTTCACCTCGGTGATATCGGTGTAGAGGATTACCAGCCCACCTTCACGGGTGGGCCGTTCGCTGACCTGCACCCAGCGGCCGTTATGCAAGCGATAGAGGATGTTGTCATCGCTGCCGCGATGCTCTTCGACTATTAGTCCGGTGCTTTCGGCCAGGCGACGGATTTCCGAAAGCCGGGTGCCGGCGCTGATCCGCGCGCGCGTCTTGGCCCAGAAGGATTTGAAGCGGCTGTTGAAGAGGACGATGCGCTGATCGCGGTCGAATAGCACGAAGGCGTCGGAAATGCTCTCTATGGCGTCGATCAGGTGCTGGTGGGCGGTTTCCGCGCGCAACCGGGCGTCGCTCAGCAGCCGGTTGCTGGCCTTGAGTTCAGCCATGGCCTGATTGAGCGCATCGGTTCGCTCGCGCACCTGCTCGGCCAGTACCACCGAATGCTGGAAAGCGGCATAGCTGTCGTCGTGGCGCGAAGCGCTGGACTCCACCCGTTCGATCAACGCGGCATTGATGCACCGCAACTTGCGGTTCTCATCCTCGAGCTCAGACAGGCGCGCCTGCTGCTCAGCGGCATCCATTGCCACCCCGGCGGCCGATGGCGACTCCGGTGAAGGTCTGGTTGATGTGCATGCCATTGAACTGCTCTCCATAGGAGTTGAAGCCGATGACCCGCTGCCGACGCAGGATTTCTGAGGTGCGAGCCACGGCATCTGCGTCGTTCTCGATTTCCAGTCGACGAAGGAAGCAGTCGCAGCCGATGGTCAGCAAGGGCGGGCCAAGCCGCTCGCCAAGACGCTCGAACAGCGCCTCCAGATTGGGCAGCATTGGCCCCCTGCGCATGGCGGTCAGGACGATGCCGTTCTCCACCGCGCAGTAGAAGGTCAGACTGAGATCCGCATTGACCCGCTGTATGGAACGGACGTAGTACGAATCCCCCAGGCGTACCGCCAGGGGATGCGCAGCAAACACTCTCAGGTCCAGGGCCTCGAGCGGCACACCGGTCATCCGCGCATAGACTTCCGCCGCAGGTTCGGCGTTGAGCTCGAAAACCCTGCGGCTGGCGTTGTCGGCGCGAGTGACCACGAGTTTCTCGGTGCCCGGCAGGATGTGATGAGTGCTGAACACCTCGAAATCCAGCGCGGTATTGACTAGCACCACCACCGCTGCGCCCGCATGGAAGCGCCCTTCGTAATAGACGTGGGTGTGCTTGAGGTGATGATCATCGGCGGCCGAACCGCCGAAGTGCGGGATGCTGCCGAACGCGGCACCGAGCGCCGCCAGCACCACCTCTTCGCGGCTGGACAGGCCGTCCAGCAGGGTCAGGGCGAAGCTGTGGCCCTTGATCGGTGCCAGGGAATTGGCCCGGCAGTCCTGCACCAGTCGCTCGACCAGTTGCTGGGCGTCGATCAGCCCGAATCGATCCATCTCGTCCACCAGAGCGCTGGCGATCGAGAAGGTACGATGATCAAACCCGACCGCGCTGACGCAGTTGCGGCCATATCCCTGCGGCGTGATTTCCCCCGCGCTGGTGCATCCCACCAGGCGTACGCCGCCGAAATACTGCTCCAGTGCGTGGCCCAGGGCTTCCAGGTCGTACTCGGCCGAACAGAAGAACAGCACGACCCCCAGGTGCGGGTGGATGAGCTGGCGTGCCAGGTCTTGCGCCACAGCCTCCGCCTCGCTGGCCAGCGACATGGCGGTGACGACGCCCTCTGCCGGTACTTCGAGCATCCTCGGTCTCACTCAATAGGCTTGTTCGGGATAGGAAAATTCTACGGACAGATATCGAAGCGCCCCATCCTTCTTGGGTAGCGGGCGGACTAGTTCGAAGGTAGGGGGGCCAGAGCTGTGCGCACCGGGCCTTCTCCCAGAGAAAGCAGTCAGTGCCCGACACTCTCAATAAAAAAGGCGGGAGGACCACAGCCTCTCCCGCCAAAACCGGAGCAATCTGGAGCAGGGTTTACCAGGTCAGCACGGCACCCACGGCGACGGTATCGGTGTCTTCGTTCTGGGCATCACCTTCATGACCGTCGATTTCGAACTGGTTGTACTCGGCTACCAGCTTGAGGTTGTCATTGATGTCATGGAACAGCGCGATGCCACGGGTCTCGTAGTCGGCGCCGGTATTGACCACGCCGTTACCATCGTCCTTGGTCTTGCCGTAGGACAGCGCCAGGCGGTTCTTGCCAAAGCGGTAGGAGCCCTGCATCAGGTAGCCGTCGCTGTCCACTTCGCGCAGGGTCGGTTCGCCGGCGTTGTTGGTGAAGAATGGATTGATGCCCTTGGCCTGGAAGCCTGAACCCACCAGGGTGAAGGCGCCCATCTTGGCCTGTACGCCATAGCCCAGGCCCTTGGAGGTGACGCTATCGACGTTGGGGTCGGTATTCTCCGAGGTCTGGTAGGCGCCGTTGACCCAGGAGTAGATCTGCGCGCCACCCAGGTCGAACTCGTAGGTGATCTCGGACTCGAAACGCGGATTCTCCTGGTAGGCCTTGCCGGTGGGACTGTCGTCATTGGTGTCCACCGGGTCCATGATGCCCACGGCGGCGCGCAGGCCGTCGGTTTTCGGGCTGCGATAGGTGATCTGCGAAGTCGGGAACGGATAGGGGTATCCGCTGCCGATGTTGCCGAAGGACACGCCGCCGCCATCCACCAGGCCCAGGGTGTCGCTGACCTGGCCGTAACCGGCGAGCAGTTCGTCGAGCAGGATGTTGGAACGCGCGAACAGGCCGAAGTCCTTGCCCACCAGTACCTCGCCCCAGTCACCACCTGCGGTGCCGTAGAACTGACGGACATCGATGGCAGTGGCGGTGCCATTGGTTTCGCTGTCGTTGATGGTGACCCAGAAGGATGAACGGGCGCCGAGCTTGAGGTCATCCACCTGCTTGCCCATGTTGAAACCGATCCAGTTGGGCAGGAACCCCATCTTGACCCGCGCCTGGCGACGGTCGAACTGCTCACCGTCACGGTCCACATCGCTGTTCACATAGAAGGCGTTGACGTAGCCGTCAGTGGAGAACGTGGTCTGGTCCTGGTCATAAAGGACGATTTCGGCGGCTGCCTGCTGGGTGGCCAGGGCTACCGCTGCCGCGAGGGCGAGGCGGGACATACGGGCTTGGGCGATCTTCTTGTTGTGCATGACGCTCTCCGCTGTGGATTGACGACTGGGCAGGCCAGTCGTGTCGGAGGCGATTATCGAAACCCCATCAGGGCTGCCATACGCTGCAATGGCACGGGTTCTGCGCTGCTTTGGCCGGGTAGTGCGAGCCGCACCGGCAAGACTTAAGACCCGGCGCCCCGAAGGTCGTACACCGACGGACCGAGGCACAGCACAAAAGGACGAGGCCCATTCGGGTTCGTCCTCCAGGAGTGGAAAAGGAGTGGATCAGAAGAGTCAGTACCAGCTCGATGCAGGGACTTCGGAGTTGGCCAGGGCCTGGCAGCGCAAGCCTTTAATCAGGTGCTCCTGCTGTTGCAGCAGGCGCGCGGTTTGCAGTCCCGCCAGAGAGCGGCGTACCTGCTGGGAATGGTCGGCCGGCAGGCCGGCCCGGTAATCGAGCCAGCACTGGTGGGCATGGGTAGCGAAGTGCACGCCTTGTCGGTCCAACTGCTGGTCAAGGGCCAGGACCAGCTCGTGCAGCTGCGCCTGATCCAGGCGTGACAGGCGTTCGTGCTGTCGCAGAAGGAATTCCTGGATGTGCTGGTAGAGACCGGCGACGGTCTCACATGGCGACTGTACGGCGAACAAGACGCCTCGATAGCCATCGAACTGCCTGAAGCCACAGGCCAGCGCATATCCCAGCTGCAGTTCACCGCGCAGGCGCTGGTGAAAAGCGGGTTCCAATATACGTGCAAGGAGGCGTCCGGCGGCCTCGGACTCCGCACTGAGGGATTCAAGGGGATAGAACAGCAGCAACGCCGCTTCACCTTCCACATCCAGTCGATGCCAGGTGCGTCTCCCCCCCCCCGCCGCCCTCCTGGGGAACGCTGGCAAGCCCGGCAAGTCGGCATCCACGGCCACATCTCCCAAGCCCAACCCTTGCCAACGCGATCGCCACCAGAAGCGCGCCAGTGATTCCGGATCGAGCACGCCTGGTGCTTCCGTCGATGCATCGTCGAGCACGCCCGGCAGCCGTTGCAGCAACTGGCGGATGGGAAGCTCGCCAGCCTGGCGGCGCAGCTCGCTTAGTTGCAAACGCGGCCCCTGGGCCAGCGCCCAGAGCGGAGGAGCCTGCAAAATGGGCAGCGCGTCGCCGGCAACCTGGCGCAGTGCTCGCGCCTCACCCTGCAGAGCCAACGTCAAGCCGCCGCGGACCACCTGCAGCTCACCTTCTACTTCCGCCAGGGCTGCGGCACTCAGGAGCGGCCGCAGCGCTCGCTGCAAGCCATGGGCTAGCCCATGAGGCAATCCTCCTCCACCGGGGCTCCAGTGCAGGAACAGTGCGCCTTGCCCTGGGGCGTCCGGTAGTTCCGGCAGCAAAGTCAGCAGCGGGTCCGCCGCTGATGCGGGGGCTGTCGGACTCAGGTAGGGATTGGCGGGCGGAAGTTGCCATCGATTGATGGAGTGCGCTCCAGAGCAGACGTCCAGACGCTCCAGGTGCAAGGGGAAACCTGCTGACTCCACGTTTGGCGTACCGATTGACGTACTGGTTTCAAGGCGTATCAGACGCTCTTCCCGCATCTCGTCCAGCAGCGAACGCACATCCGCCTGCTCTGGAAGCCCTGGTGCCATCGCGACTTCCAGCGGCTCCAGGCGATCGATCCTGCGCTGCAGGATCTCCAGCCGCTCCTCCCAGACCCCCGGCCAAGGCGCTGCGGCGCGCAGGAAGGCCAGCCAGCCCAGCACTTCCGACTCCAGTCGAGCACAATCCGCGCCCGGCACCCGATCGAAGTCCATCAGCAACAGGCCCTGCCCGCGATGGGCGTAAGAAAGGCGCACCTTCACGCCGTCGCTCAGTTCGAGAAAGCCGAGCCTTGCCTGCAATCCACCAGGCGCCTCGTCCTGAATCAGGCTGTCGAGAAAGGCAACGGCGGCTTCCAGAGCGGCCCCCTGCTGTTCCAGCGCAAAGGCCAAAAGCAGATTTTCAGAGCCACCTGGCAGCCCGAGGCGAAGCCGTTTCTCACGCAAGGGCAGCAGGGATGGCGCGCCCGGTACGGGCAGATGCTTTCCCGCCAGCAGCGATTCACCATGGCGCCGAGCGAGCTCGAGTTGCTGCTCCAACGACTGCGGCGCCACTAATGTCAGGCGCATGTGACCAGGCAGGTAGTGTTCCCGGTGGAATTGCCGGAGCGTCGGCAAGAATGCAGGCGATTGCAGGTCCAGGCTGGCAGCATGGCCCGCGTGGAAGTCCGCCAGCGGGTGACCGGGCGCCAGGGCCCATGCCAGTGCCGCTTCGCAAAGGGTCTGTCGGTCCTGCGTACGGGCGCTGTACTCGGCTTGCAGCACGTCACGCTCGCGCCATACGGCCTCCGTCGCCAACAAGGGATTCGCGAGCATGTCCATCAGCCGCGCCAGTGCCTGGTCAAGGTGCGTTGCCGGTACTTCGCAAAAGAAGCGTGTCTGGCGCGCCTGGGTACTGGCATTGACCCGCCCGCCCAGGCGCTGGACGAAGGGAATCAGGCTCTGCTCCGGCGCAAAATCGCGGCTGCCGAGAAACACGAGATGTTCGAGAAAGTGTGCAAGTCCGGGGTACTCGGCCGGTTCGTCGTGGCTACCGCCCTCTATATCCACCAGAACAGCACACATTGCTGTACCGGGCCGGTACACCAGGCGCCCCTGAAGGCCGTTTGCCAGGTGCACATCCTGTGATCGCTGCTGCGCGGTGGATTCAATATGACGGGGCATGACAGGCCGGATACCAGAGGGGAACGATCCTAGATTCGAACCCGACCAAAGTCGTGGCAATGCTGCTTTGGAACTAGACCGATGAGTCTGCGTCATATCCCCGAGAGAGATAGCCATTCTCCTACAAGCTGTTCAGAGATTTCCCAGCATCAGTTGTCAACGTGACTCCATCGTTGTGACAACTATCTCAGATCGATAATGGCGCATCGCCATATGGACTGATGGCCCTAGCGGAGCATTCATGGACCAGATTCCCGAACAACAAATACCGCAAAGCGAAATTGCCTTGCTGGCCAATATCCTGGCCCTCACCACACGTAACATGACGGCAATCACCACACTGCTGGCCAAAGTCACCGCCAGCATGGCCGGCTCCACCGACAACAACCTGCAAGCAGCCTCCGTGGGCCTGCTCGACCAGGTAACCGGCCTTGGCCATGACCTGGAACTGCAGTGGGACCTGATCCAGTCGCTGGACCGTTTCTGCCCCCTGCTCGCCCGCACGCCACCGGCACGGACGTCCCTCGTCACCGAAATCAACATCAGCCAATTGCCGCAGAGCCACTAAAATGGCTTGATTTTTGCGAAGAGATCCATTACGGTCGCCGCCGTTAGTACCAAGTTGTAAGTCAATCCGGCCCTCCGATCCCTCGCTCATTCGATTCCGAACGAGCCTTGCCAAAGGGACATGGCCACCCCCGCCGCCTGTAAGACAGCAGCTCCCGCCCTGAAGCGATGCAGCAAAGCTGTCATGAACGCACGGTAGATTGACCAGGACTGCCAGCCGAGCCAGACCCTTGCCCGGCGCAGCACCTGGCATCCCAAGTACCAGCTGCCAGAGCTTGATCCCGATCGGGGAACTTCATGCCGGCACCCTTGCTCCGATAAGGATCATCCGACCAGAGTCTGTTGCTCGGCGGATTCGGAGCCATTGTCTGGCGGCCCATGGCCGCAAAACGAAGGAAGCAACACGATGACTATCCATCATCAAGCACAAGCTGCAATCAGCACCCTGACCCACGCATTTGCGCCGTTCACTTGCCATATCACTGCCGCTCGCAATGGTAATTTCAGCTTCACCATCGTCAACGAGTTTGGTGTTGCCCGTCACAGCGAACGTTTGTACCCGGAGCATTATGGCGACGCCGATCACTTGAAGAACGTGATCGACCGGGCACAGAGAGCCCTGACCTGCTGATGAAACAGCCAAAAATGAAAAGCCCCGCAAATGCGGGGCTTTTTCATGGGCAACGGGGCCCTCTTCGTGGGTAGTTGCCCCCTGTGCCGCTCTCAGACCAACCCAGGCTGGACGATCTCGATCCAATAACCATCCGGGTCGCCGATGAAGGCGATGTTTGCCATGCCCCTGTCCAGCGGCTTGACGAAGCTCACGCCCAGCGCCTCGAAGCGCGCACAGGCGGCCTTGATGTCGGGCACAGCGAAGCAGATGTGGCCAAAGCCGCGCGGCTCGCTATTGCCGTTGTGGTACGCGCTGTCATCGCTCTCGGTGCCCCAGTTGTGCGTCAGCTCCAGAACCCCTGAACGGCTGAAGGCATAGGCCTGGCGATCCGCAACGTCTTCCGGCACGTCGTCACCCCGAGTCATGGCCAGAAAATAAAGAGAGAAGCGCCCCTGCTCGAAGTCCAGTCGACGCAACAGGCGCATACCCAGCACACGGGTGTAGAAGTCCAGGGAGCGCTGAGGGTCCTTCACCCTGAGCATGCTGTGGTTGAAGACGTAGTCCTGGGTCACGGTGTCCGGCTCCAGGCAAACGCCGGGCTGGATTTCGGTGTTGAAGGTCATCGCGCTACTCCTCGAATGCGAGGCGCCATTCGACCAGAACCACCTACGCGACGGGTAATACCGGACTACTACAACCACGACGGCCTGTTACCTAAGGACGACAGACCGGGCATAATTCGCCCCTTCAAATCGCCAGCCCAGCGTTTCCATGCGAATTCACGTCACCTTCATCGACCGCGTCGGCATCACCCAGGAGGTCCTGGCCCTGCTCGGCGGCCGTAATCTCAACCTGGATGCGGTCGAGATGGTTCCGCCCAACGTCTACATCGACGCCCCCACCCTCAGCCCCGAAGTGCTCGACGAGCTGCGCGAGGCCCTGCATGCGGTGCAAGGTGTGCAGGAAGTGACGGTGGTGGACATCCTTCCCGGTCAGCGCCGGCGCCTGCAGCTCGATGCACTGCTGGCGGCGATGACCGACCCGGTACTTGCCGTGGATGGCGCGGGCCGCATCCTACTGGCCAACCCGGCACTGATCGCCCTTTATGGTGACGAACCGGAGGGCCGGCCACTGGCGCAGCTGTTTGGTGACGACAGCCTGCACAGTGCACTGCTGGAGCACAGCTTCCGGCTCCCCCTGCGGGAAATCACGCTCAAGGGCCAGGCACTGCTGCTGGACGCAGTCCCCATTACCGAGGGTGACCACCTGACTGGCGCCCTACTGACGCTCTACCAGCCCAATCGCATAGGCGAGCGCCTCTCGGCGCTGCACCACGACCATGCCGCGGAAGGCTTCGATGCGCTGCTGGGCGACTCGGCACCCATGGCCACCCTCAAGACTCGCGCCCAGCGCGTGGCATCGCTCGACGCGCCGCTGCTGATCCATGGTGAAACCGGTACCGGCAAGGAACTGGTGGCCCGCGCCTGCCATGCCGCGAGCACCCGTCGCAACCAACCCTTCCTGGCACTGAATTGCGCGGCGCTACCGGAAAACCTGGCGGAAAGCGAGCTGTTCGGCTATGCCCCAGGCGCCTTCACCGGCGCCCAGCGCGGCGGCAAGCCCGGTCTGCTGGAGCTGGCCCACCAGGGCACGGTGTTCCTCGACGAGATCGGCGAAATGTCGCCTTACCTGCAGGCCAAGCTGCTGCGCTTCCTCAGCGACGGCACCTTCCGCCGGGTGGGCGGCGATCGCGAGATCAAGGTGGACGTGCGCATTCTCAGCGCCACTCACCGGAACCTGGAAAAGATGGTCAGCGAAGGCACATTCCGCGAAGACCTCTTCTACCGCCTCAATGTGCTCAACCTGGAAGTGCCTCCGCTGCGGGAACGCGGGCAGGACATCCTGCTGCTGGCGCGCTTCTTCATGCAGCAGGCCTGCACCCAGATCCAACGCCCGGCTTGCCGCCTGGCACCGGGTACGTTCCAGGCACTACTCGGCAACCGCTGGCCAGGCAACGTGCGCCAGCTGCAGAACGTGATCTTCCGAGCCGCAGCCATCTGCGAAAGCAGCCTGGTGGAAATCGGCGACCTGGATATTGCCGGCACCGCCGTGGCGCGGGCGAGCGATGGCGAGGTGAACAGCCTGGAAGAAGCCGTGGAGAACTTCGAACGGGCGCTGCTGGAAAAGCTCTTCGTCACTTACCCCTCTACGCGCCAACTGGCTGCCCGGCTACAAACCTCCCACACCGCCATTGCCCACCGGCTGCGCAAGTACGGCATTCCCGGAAAATCTTAATAAATTTTCTAGATAGACAATCTATCTTATTGATTAATAGATAAATTTTTCATGCGAAGATGCAGAGACGAATTCATTCGCGACGCAGGCCGATTAGCCTGACCGGCAGCTCTCAGAGCGCGCTGCAAGGGCATTCGCGAATGAATTCGCTGCTACAGAGAATAAATAATTAACCCAAAGCATCATAAAAACTACCTATCTTATTGATTTATAAGATTTTAGATAGACACCAAAACACGCCTGTAGCGATATCGCTACAGCGTAACGATTCCGCAACAAGACATCACAACCCCCGTCATCTCTGGCTTCGGCTCAGCCCTCATGAAAATCCCTTTCTTCACCGTAGCGATTTCGCTACAGCCAGATTCGCGTAAATCTTCATAAAAACTATTCAAAGCATTGATTTTAAAGGCTTTACACCTTCTGGCACTGCCCTTGCTAAAGGCCGGGCAACAGCGCGCGGCCATGACCGCGTGCGGGGCTAAGCGCCTGGCATCAGAAACAGGCGCGTCATACGAGTTGAGGACCAAGAATGAGCGATTTGCGTTTCACCGCCGACCACGAATGGCTGCGCCTTGAAGAAGACGGCAGCGTTACCGTCGGCATTACCGAGTACGCGCAAGACGCGCTGGGCGACGTGGTCTTCGTTCAACTCCCGGAACTGCAGGCTTACACCCAAGGCGAAGAAGTCGCCGTACTGGAATCGGTGAAAGCCGCCAGCAACATCGTCATGCCTCTCGACGGTGAAGTGATCGAAGTGAACCAGCAATTGGCCGACAGCCCGGAACTGGTCAACGAAGAACCCCTCGGTAAAGGCTGGTTCTTCCGCATGCAGCTGGCCGACGCCAGCATCCTCGACGGCCTCCTCGACCAGGCCGGCTACGAAAACCTGCTGAAAGCCAACGGCTGAGGAGCGACCATGACCATCGAAACCCCTGCCCTCGGCACCACCAACGAATTCATCGCCCGCCACATCGGCCCGCGCGACGCCGATACCAAGGCCATGCTGGCTCTGCTCGGTTATGAAGACATCGAAGGGCTGACCGCGAGCGTCATCCCCGACAGCATCAAGGGCACCAGCGTGCTCGACCTGCCGGCCGGCCAGGGCGAGGCCGAAGCGCTCGCCGCGATCAAGGCCATCGCCGCGAAGAACCAGCTGTTCAAGAGCTACATCGGCCAGGGCTACTACCCTTGCCACACCCCCAGCCCGATCCTCCGCAACCTGCTGGAAAACCCCGCCTGGTACACCGCCTACACCCCCTACCAGCCGGAAATCTCCCAGGGCCGCCTGGAAGCCCTGCTGAACTTCCAGACCCTGGTCAGCGACCTCGCCGGCCTGCCGGTGGCCAACGCCTCCTTGCTCGACGAAGGCACCGCCGCCGCCGAAGCCATGACCTTCTGCAAGCGCCTGGCGAAGAACAAGGCCAGCAACGCCTTCTTCGCCTCCCAGCACTGCCACCCGCAGACCCTCGACGTGCTGCGCACCCGCGCCGAGCCGCTGGGCATCGAAGTGGTGATCGGCGACGAGCGTGAGCTCAGCGACGCCAGCGCCTACTTCGGCGCCCTGCTGCAGTACCCCGCCGCCAACGGCGACCTCTTCGACTACCGCGAGCTGGTGGCGCGCTTCCACGCCGCCGGCGCCCTGGTCGCCGTCGCCGCCGACCTGCTGGCCCTGACCCTGCTCACCCCGCCCGGCGAGTTCGGTGCCGACGTCGCCCTCGGCAGCGCCCAGCGCTTCGGCGTGCCGCTGGGCTTCGGCGGCCCGCACGCGGCCTACTTCGCCACCCGCGACAACTTCAAGCGCGACATGCCGGGCCGCCTGGTCGGCGTCTCCATCGACCGCCACGGCAAGCCGGCCCTGCGCCTGGCCATGCAGACCCGCGAACAGCACATCCGCCGCGAGAAGGCCACCAGCAACATCTGCACCGCGCAGGTGCTGCTGGCCAACATCGCCAGCATGTACGCCGTCTACCACGGTCCGCAGGGCCTGACCCGCATCGCCCGGCGCGTGCACCAGCTAACCGCCATCCTCGCCGCCGGCCTGACCCAGCTGGGGGTTGCCGTCGAGCAGGAAGCCTTCTTCGACACCCTGACCCTGGCCACCGGCGCCAAGACCGCCGACCGGCACGCCCAGGCCCGCGCCCAGCACCTCAACCTGCGTGAAGTGGATGCCGCGCGCCTCGGCCTGTCCCTTGACGAGACCACCACCCAGGCCGACGTCGAGCAGCTCTGGGCACTCTTCGCCGACGGCCAGGCCCTGCCGGTCTTCGCCGAACTGGCCGCCACGGTCGCCAGCCGCCTGCCGGCCGCCCTGCTGCGCCAGAGCGCGATCCTCAGCCACCCGGTATTCAACCGCTACCACTCGGAAACCGAGCTGATGCGCTACCTGCGCAAGCTCGCCGACAAGGACCTGGCGCTGGACCGCAGCATGATCCCGCTGGGCTCCTGCACCATGAAGCTGAACGCCGCCAGCGAAATGATCCCGGTGACCTGGGCCGAGTTCGGCGCCCTGCACCCCTTCGCCCCGGCCGAACAGTCCCAGGGCTACCTGGAACTGACCCGCGAGCTGGAAGCCATGCTCTGCCAGGCCACCGGCTATGACGCCGTGTCCCTGCAGCCCAACGCCGGCTCCCAGGGCGAGTACGCCGGCCTGCTGGCGATCCGCGCCTACCACCTCAGCCGTGGCGACGACCAGCGCGACATCTGCCTGATCCCGCAATCGGCCCACGGCACCAACCCGGCCACCGCCAGCATGGTCGGCATGCGCGTGGTGGTGACCGCCTGCGACGCCCGCGGCAACGTCGATATCGCCGACCTCAAGGCCAAGGCCGAGGAGCACAAGGATCGCCTCGCCGCGCTGATGATCACCTACCCGTCGACCCACGGCGTGTTCGAGGAAGGCATCCGCGAAATCTGCGACATCATCCACGCCAACGGCGGCCAGGTGTACATCGACGGCGCCAACATGAACGCCATGGTCGGCCTCTGCGCCCCGGGCCAGTTCGGCGGCGACGTCTCGCACCTGAACCTGCACAAGACCTTCTGCATCCCCCACGGCGGCGGCGGCCCGGGTGTCGGCCCGATCGGCGTGAAGGCCCACCTGGCGCCCTTCCTGCCCGGCCACGCACACATGGCCCGCAAGGAAGGCGCGGTCAGCGCGGCGCCGTTCGGCAGCGCCAGCATCCTGCCGATCACCTGGATGTACATCCGCATGATGGGCGGCGAAGGCCTGCGCCGCGCCACCCAGATGGCGATCCTCAACGCCAACTACATCGCCCGCCGCCTGGAAGAGCACTACCCGGTGCTCTACACCGGCAGCAACGGCCTGGTGGCCCACGAGTGCATCCTCGACCTGCGTCCGCTCAAGGAAACCAGCGGCATCAGCGTCGATGACGTCGCCAAGCGCCTGATCGACTACGGCTTCCACGCCCCGACCATGTCCTTCCCGGTGCCGGGCACCCTGATGATCGAGCCCACCGAGAGCGAGTCGAAGGAAGAGCTGGACCGCTTCTGCGACGCCATGATCCGCATCCGCGAGGAAATCCGCGCGGTGGAGAACGGCGAACTGGACAAGGACGACAACCCGCTGAAGAACGCCCCGCACACCGCCCAGGAACTGGTCGGCGAGTGGACCCACCGCTACAGCCGCGAACTCGCCGTGTACCCCAGCGCCAGCCTGGTGGACGGCAAGTACTGGCCGCCAGTGGGCCGCGTGGACAACGTCTACGGCGACCGCAACCTGGTCTGCGCCTGCCCGTCCATCGAGGCCTACCAGGACGCCTGACC
>NZ_SSOF01000052.1:0-174432 GCF_029873115.1 Pseudomonas sp. BN606
TCCATGCTCGGCCCCTCGGGCTCGGGCAAGACCACCTGCCTGCGCCTGATCGCCGGCTTCGAGCAACCCACCTCGGGTTCCATTCGCATCCACGGTGAAGAGGCCGCCGGCCTGCCGCCCTACGAGCGCGACGTGAACACCGTGTTCCAGGACTACGCCCTGTTCCCGCACATGAACGTGCGCGACAACGTCGCCTATGGCCTCAAGGTGAAGGGCGTAGCTCGCGCCGAGCGCCTGGCACGTGCCGAAGAAGCGCTCGGAATGGTCGCCCTGGCCGGCTACGGCGACCGCAAGCCCGCGCAGCTTTCCGGCGGCCAGCGCCAGCGCGTGGCCCTTGCTCGCGCATTGGTCAATCGCCCGCGCGTGCTGCTGCTTGACGAACCCCTCGGCGCATTGGACCTGAAGCTGCGCGAGCAGATGCAGAGCGAGTTGAAGAAGTTGCAGCGCCAGCTCGGCATCACCTTTATCTTCGTCACCCACGACCAGGGCGAGGCGCTGTCCATGTCCGACCGCGTGGCGGTGTTCAACAAGGGCCGCATCGAGCAGGTGGACAGCCCGCAGAACCTTTATCGCAAACCACTCACCCGCTTCGTCGCCGAGTTCGTCGGCACCGCCAATGTGCTCCATGGCGACCTGGCGCAACGCCTGACCGGCGATGCCGGTGCCTTCTCCCTGCGGCCCGAGCATGTGCGCTTCGGCAATGCCAGCAATGGCGAGCTGCAAGTCAGCGGTACCGTGCATGACGTGCAATACCTCGGTGCCAGCAGCCGTTACGAACTCAACCTGGACGGCGGTGGACGCCTGGCCGTCAGTCTGCCCAACGGCGAGGAGTCGGACATCAACCGCCCTCAGCCCGGCCAGCAAGTGCAGGCCTGCTGGCCCCGCAGCGCGATGGTCGCGCTCAGCGAGTAGGCCATGAGCGCTGTCATCGCCAACCATCGAAGCGGACCGTTGCGGGGCATCTCCAACCTGCTCTACCGCCGCTCCACACTGTACCTGCTGCTACTCCTGACCCCGCCCCTGCTGTGGTTCGGCGTGATCTACATTGGCTCGCTGTTCGCGCTGCTCTGGCAGAGCTTCTACACCTTCGACGACTTCACCATGGCGGTGACGCCGGACCTGACGCTGGCCAACTACGTAGCCCTGTTCAATCCGGCGAACTACGACATCATCCTGCGTACCCTGACCATGGCCATCGCCGTGAGCCTGGCCAGCGCGGTACTCGCGTTTCCCATCGCCTACTACATGGCACGCTTCGCCTCGCCGAAAGAGAAAGCCTTCTTCTACATCGCCGTGATGCTGCCCATGTGGGCCAGCTACATCGTCAAGGCGTACGCCTGGACTGTGATCCTGGCCAAGGGCGGCATCTTCTACTGGCTGATCCAGCAACTCCATCTGGAAACCTTGCTGGGCAGCCTGCTCACCGTGCCCGGAGTGGGTGGCAACACGCTGTCCACTTCGCACCTGGGGCGCTTCCTGGTGTTCACCTACATCTGGCTGCCGTTCATGATCCTGCCGATCCAGGCGTCCCTGGAGCGCCTGCCGCCATCATTGTTGCAGGCCTCGGCGGATCTCGGTGCCAGGCCCCGGCAAACCTTCGCCCAGGTGATCCTGCCGCTGGCCTTCCCCGGCGTGGTGGCCGGTTCGATCTTCACCTTCAGCCTGACCCTGGGCGACTTCATCATTCCGCAGCTGGTAGGGCCGAGCGGCCTGTTCATCGGCACCATGGTCTACGTGCAACAGGGCTCGGTGGGCAATATCCCGCTGGCGGCGGCCTTCACCCTGGTGCCGATCGTGCTGATCGCCATCTACCTTTCCATCGCCAAACGGCTGGGAGCCTTCGATGCACTCTGAAAAAGCGTCCTGGGGCTTGCGCCTGGCCGCTTGGGGCGGGCTGGTATTCCTGCATTTCCCGATCCTGGTGATCCTGCTCTACGCCTTCAACACCGAGGAGTCGTCCTACAGCTTCCCGTTGCAGGGCTTCACCCTGGAATGGTTTGCCGTGGTGGGCGGTCGCGAGGATGTGCTGCAGGCCATCGTCCTGTCCCTGAAGGTCGCCTGCCTGGCCACCGCCCTGGCCATGATTCTCGGCACCCTGGCCGCCGCTGCGCTCTATCGCCGCGACTTCTTCGGCAAGGAGAGCATCACCCTGATGCTCATCCTGCCCATCGCCCTGCCCGGCATCATCACCGGCATCGCGCTGCTTTCGGCCTTCAAGACCCTTGGCATCGAACCTGGCATCTTCACCATCGTCGTCGGCCACGCCACCTTCTGCGTGGTAATCGTCTACAACAACGTAATCGCGCGTTTCCGCCGCACCTCCCACAGCCTGATCGAGGCTTCTATGGACCTGGGCGCCGACGGCTGGCAGACCTTCCGCTACATCATCCTGCCAAACATCGCTACCGCCTTGCTGGCCGGCGGCATGCTGGCCTTTGCGCTGTCCTTCGACGAGATCATCGTCACCACCTTCACCGCCGGTCACGAACAGACCCTGCCCCTCTGGCTGCTCAGCCAGCTCAGCCGCCCCCGCGATGTTCCGGTCACCAACGCGGTCGCCCTGCTGGTGATGCTCGCCACCATGCTGCCCATCCTCGGTGCCTATTACCTGACACGGGGAACCGAGGCGGTGGCCGGGGGTGGAAAGTGATACGACTTTTTCTCCCCTCTTCCCACCTCCTCTTCCAGAGGGAGAGGGGTTAGACCGAACGAGGCCCCACCATGCAAACCAAACTGCTGATCAACGGCCAGTTCGCCGCCGGCGAAGGCGAAGCGCTGGATGTTCTGAATCCCGCCACGGGTGCCGTACTGGTGAAGATTCCCGAGGCCAGCGAAGCCCAGGTCGATGCGGCCGTCCGTGCCGCCGACGCGGCTTTCGAAGGCTGGGCGCGGACCTCGCCGCGCGACCGCGCCACCCTTCTGTTGAAGCTGGCAGACAAGATCGAGGGCCATGCCGAAGAGCTGGCGAAGCTGGAGTCGGACAACTGTGGCAAACCCTACACCGCCGCGCTGAACGACGAGATCCCGGCGGTAGCCGATGTGTTCCGCTTCTTCGCCGGCGCCAGCCGCTGCCTGACCGGATCGGCGGCGGGCGAGTACCTGCCGGGCTTCACCTCGATGATCCGACGCGACCCGGTGGGCGTGATCGCCTCCATCGCGCCCTGGAACTACCCGTTGATGATGGCCGCCTGGAAATTGGGACCGGCGCTGGCAGCCGGCAACACCGTGGTGCTCAAACCCTCGGAACAGACGCCTCTGACCGCCCTGCGCCTGGCCGAATTCATCGCTGAACTGCTGCCCGCGGGCGTGGTGAACATCGTCCTCGGCCGCGGCCCCAGTGTGGGCAGCCCGCTGGTGTCGCACCCACTGGTACGCATGGTGTCGCTGACCGGTTCGGTGGGCACTGGCAAGGCGATCATCAAGAGCGCCGCCGACAGCGTGAAGCGCACCCATATGGAACTGGGTGGCAAGGCACCGGTGATCGTCTTCGACGACGCGGACATCGCCGATGTGGTCGAGGGCATCCG
Organism: Pseudomonas sp. BN606; assembly: GCF_029873115.1. NCBI lineage: Bacteria > Pseudomonadati > Pseudomonadota > Gammaproteobacteria > Pseudomonadales > Pseudomonadaceae > Pseudomonas > Pseudomonas sp. BN606. Next base: position 3,528 of record NZ_SSOF01000052.1, read on the forward strand.
TACCTTCGGCTTCTACAATGCCGGCCAGGACTGCACCGCGGCCTGTCGCATCTACGCCGGCAGGAAGATCTACGACAACTTCGTGGCCGACCTGGCCAACGCCGTCTCCAGCCTGAAGACCGGCCTGCAGAACGACCCGGCAACCGAACTCGGCCCGCTGATCACCCAGAGCCAGCGCGAGCGCGTGGCCGGCTTCGTCGAGCGTGCCAGCACCCTGCCCCACATCCAGATCGCCACGGGTGGCAAACCGGTCGCCGGCAGCGGCTTTTTCTACGAACCCACGGTGGTCGCCCACGCGAAGCAGGATGACGAGATTGTCCGGCGTGAGGTGTTCGGCCCGGTGGTGACGGTCACGCCCTTCAGCGACGTGGACGAGGCGGTGCGCTGGGCAAACGACTCCGATTACGGGCTGGCTTCATCGATCTGGACCCGCGACGTGGGCCGCGCCGCCGCCGTCGCTTCGCGGCTGCAGTACGGCTGCACCTGGATCAACACGCACTTCATGCTCACCAACGAAATGCCCCACGGAGGCTTCAAGCAGTCCGGCTATGGCAAGGATCTGTCCATGTACGGACTGGAGGACTACACCGTGGTGCGGCATGTGATGATTCGGCACTGATCGAATGCAGGAACACCCTGTGGGGGCGAACTCATTCGCGAAAGGCAGCGAAGCTGCCCCTATCAAATTTGAGCCTACGGCTCGGATCGCGAATGTATTCGCTCGCACCAAAGCAAGCACGGCGTCCTAGCCGAACGCCAGGTTCAACCAGCGGCGATAGAACCCTTCGGCTACCTGATTGAGCGTCGCCACCTTGGTTGGAAGGTCATCGAGCATGCGCGTCCTGGGTTGCTGGCTGGCCTGGGTTTCGTCGAGCAGATGCGCCCAGTCGGTCAACCAGCCCCGCACCAGGTCCTCGGTCATCTCCGGATGGCCTTGCAACGCCAGGACCTTGTTACCCCAAGAGAAGCCCTGATTCGGGCACCAGGGGCTGTCCATCAGCCACTGAGCACCTTCGGGCAGGTCGAACGTGTCGCTGTGCCACTGGTAGATCGAAAACTCCCGCGGCAGATGCTCCAGCCAGGGGCTTTCGCTGGCCAGGGTGCGTTTTTCCAGCGGTTGCCAGCCGATCTCGGTGTACGGCATGCGATGGACCGATGCGCCCAGGGCACGAGCCAGCAACTGGCCACCCAGGCAATGGCCGATCATGGGCACATCGCGGGCAATGAAGTGCTGCAAGGCTGCGATTTCCGCCCCGATCCAGGGCAGCGGGTCGTTGACGCTCATGGGCCCGCCCATGATCGCGACCGCCTTGGGTCGATCAAGGTCGTAGCCATCCAATTCGCCCAGGTCCGTGCGCAATAAGGTGAAGTCGCGTTGCTCACGGTCCAGGACAGTGGCCAGGTGGCCGGGTGGGCAAAAATCCGCGTGGGTAAGAATCAGGATGTCGGTCATGGGGTCCCCTCCGTTGACGGAGTCTGAGGCAAAGGCCATGCCGCGGTCGAGTAAAGGAAGTCTATGTTTTTGCTGGAAATACCCGAGCCAGAGGGGGGAAGTAAAACCAGCCGGAAAATTGTCCGGAATGCCCGGTTCGCAGCAGGCGCGCCGCCACGAACCGGGTTGGTTTCAAGGTTGGTTGACGTTGACTTCCTGAGTCACGCCCCAACCATCGAGCACACCTCCAAGTGGGACCACCAGGGCCTCCAGGTCGTGCTCGAAATCGCCAATTCCCGCGTGGGTGGCGTACATCACCTTGCTCACCTGCAGGTGCCAGGCGCCATCGGCGCGCACAGTTACCTGGGCATTCAAGGACTCACCACGGAAATTCTTCGCTGCCGTTCGCGCCCGGTCCTCGTCGGGGAAAATGGCGTAGAACTCAATCGGATGAACACGGGCGAAGTCGAATCCGCCCTCTTTCATGCGGCGCAACAGACTGGTGCTGACATCATCGTGGAAGGCTGTGCTCATGAAACGACCTCCTCTTAGCGATGGATGAGTGTTCCGCTCTTACCGCTTTTTTCGAGAAGCCGCTGGAATGGGCTTCGCGACACCATGCGGTGCCGCCCCCGGGTCGACTCTGCAGACACAGCGCCAAGCCCTGACCAGGCCCCGCGCGGACCCGGCCACTGACTCACTCGTGGAGTGATCTTTTCAGCTTTCATTTTGCAGGGTAGCGCCACCGCGCCCGGTCTGCCGGAAAGCTGGACAAATTGTCACAAAAGTGGCGACAGGCGGCGTTCAGGCCTTATCCGCCAACAAATTGGCCATTCGCTCTGCAAGACTGCCCAATGCCCGGATTGCAATGAAGTGCTCGCCCAGCCGGCAAAGACGGGGGTGATGACGTGCATCCTCGATTCGGGGTGGCAATGAGACTGTAGGAGCGAGCTCTGCTCGCGAAACATCGCGCTAGAGCTATTCGCGAGCGGAGCTCGCTCCCACGGCCACTCCGCTCGCTCAAGCCCCGCTCAGCAGCTTCATGATCCCCCGGTTCACCCAGGCCGGCGAAACCTGTCCCGCGCCGTACATCAGGCGGAACAGCCAGCTCACCGGCCGATGCACCGTCGCGCCCTGGGCTTGCTGCCAGGCGGCCTGGGCGATGTCCTCGGCATTCAGGTTCACCCCCAGGCGACGCAGCACCGGCGGTTCGAAGCGCTGGCTGCTGACCATGGGCGTGCGCACGAAAGGCGGCATGAGGTCGCCGACCCGAATGCCATGGCGGCGCCATTCGAGCTCCAGCGCTTCGGTGAAGCCGCGTACCGCGAACTTGGAGGCCGAGTAACTGGCCATGTGCGGCGTGCCGTACACCCCGGAGGCAGAGCCCATGCTGATCACCTGCGCACCACGGGTTGCCTTGAGGTAGGGAAAGGCCGCGTGGGTGACTTGCACCAGCCCCAGCACGTTGATGTCGAGGATGCGCGCGTGCTCAGCCATGTCGATCTCCTCGAAATGCCCGAAGCGCAGTACGCCCGCGCAGTTGAAGAGCAGGCGCAACTGGCCGTCGTGGCGGCCGCAGAAGTCAGCCAGGGCACTCTTCACAGCAACCAGGTCGGTCACGTCCAGGGTCTGGTGCCAGACGCCGCCCAATGCCGCCGCCTGGGTGGCCAGGGCATCGGCATCGCGGTCGATCAGACCGACCTGCCAGCCGCGCTCGTGAAACAGACGGGCGGTCGCCGCGCCGATACCGGAGGCGGCGCCGGTAATCAGGATGTTGTCCATCTCAGGCCTCCTCTTCCACATGCTTGCAGATGAAGTCGGCGGCACTGGCCAGCGCCTGGTCGGCGGTACGCAGCACCCCGGTATGGGCCTGGAACACATGCCAGAGCCCCGGATAGCGCTCCAGCCGCACCCAGCCACCCGCCGCCCGTACCCGTTCGGCCAGCCGCAGGCTGTCATCGCGCAGGACTTCGTCCTCGGCCACTTGCACCAGCATCGGTGGCAGCCCGGCTAGATCGGCGAACAGTGGCGACAGGGCCGGATCACGGCGATCCAGCCCCGGCGGGCAATAGAGGTCCATCGCCTGCTCCACCCAGGCCGGGTGGATCAGGGGATCGCCCGCCGGCGGATTGTGCTGGGCCGTACCGCTGAGGTCGGTGACCGGAGAAAAGCAGATCAACCCCGCCGGTCGAGGCAAGCCCTGGCGACGAATTTCCAATGCGGTGAGCAGGGTCAGGTTACCGCCTGCCGAATCGCCGCCGATGATGATGCGCGAAGCCGGATAGCCGGCTTCCAGCAGCTCGCGGTAAGCAGCCACGGCGTCTTCCCTGGCGGCAGGAAACGGATGCTCCGGCGCCAGTCGGTAATCCTGCGCGCACACAGCAACACCCGCGCGCCTGGCGAGGCTCGCGGTGATGGCGCGATGGGTCGCGGGCGAACCGGTAATGAACGCACCGCCATGCAGGTAGAGCAGCACCACATGGCTGCCGCCCTTGGGCCGGTGCCATTCGCAGGGCCGGCCCCCCAACAGCCCGGCCTCGCGCAGTACCCCCCGCGGCGCCAGGGTGCTCGCGGTGAGCAGGCGCAGCACCAGCCGCTGCATCTGTACGGGCAACGGCGGCCGCATCAGACCACGGAACAGCAGGCGCAGAGCACCGCGCAAGGTCGCGCGCAGCAGCGGCTGGCCAGGCTCGGGGGCGGTGAATTCAACGGGTGCATTCATAGAGATCCAACTCCAGGCGACGGGTCTGTTGGCGGTAGCTGAAGGTGAAGCCCGGCCAGTTGTTGGTATTGCGGCCGTCAGCGGTCTTGTACCAGCTGTTGCAGCCCTGCTCCCAGACGGTGTGGCGCACGTCCTGTTGCAGGCGCTGATTGAAATGGCGCTGCACCTCGGGCTTGAGGTCCAGGTAGCGGAGATCGCCCAGCGCCCGTATGCCGTCCAGCACATAGGGGAACTGGCTTTCCAGCATGTAGATGATGGAGTTGTGGCCCAGGTTGGTATTGGGTCCGTAGAGAATGAACAAGTTCGGGAAGCCGCTGACGCTGACGCCGAGATAGGCCTCCGCGCCCTTCCGCCACGCCTCGTTCAGGTCACGTCCGCCCAGCCCGCGAATGCTCATCGGCGCAAGGAAGTCGGTCGCGGTGAAACCGGTGCCGAGGATGATGGCGTCCACCTCATGGCGCTGGCCATCGCTGCTCACCACGGCGTCTGCCGTCACTTCGCGGATGCCGCAATCGATCACGTCCACGTTCGGCCGTGCCAGGGTCGGGTAGAAGTCGTTGGAAATCAGAATGCGCTTGCAGCCCAGCGGATAGTCCGGCACCAGTCGCTGGCGCAAGGCCGGGTCAGCGATACCGCGTTTCAGATGCTGGCGGAAGCGAAATTGCATCAGTTTCATCAGCGGCGGGAACACCGAGAACGCCAGCACCCGCGATTCGTGCTGGATGTACTTGAGCATCCGGTCGAACTTCTGCAGCCATGGCAAGCGTCGCATCAGTGCCAGTTCCCAGGAACGGTAGGCACGGTCCGGCTTGGGTATCACATAGGCCGCCGAGCGCTGGAACAGCGACAGGCGCGCCACCTTGGGAGCGATCTGCGGGATGAACTGGATGGCACTGGCGCCCGTACCGATCACCGCTACCCGCTTACCCTCCAGCGGATAGTCATGGTTCCAGCGGGCGGAATGGAACAACTCGCCCTTGAAGCCATCCAGCCCTGCAATGCGTGGCCATGCCGGCCGGTTCAACTGGCCACAGGCACTGACCAGCGCCCTGGCACGAAAGCTTTCGCCATTGCGGGTCCGTACCTGCCAGGTGCCGCTTGATACATCGAACTCGGCGCCTTCCACCTCGCAATTGAAGCGGATGTGCTGGCGCAGGCCGTACTTGTCGGCGCAATGGCGCTGATAGGCGAAGATTTCCGCCTGCGGGGCGAACTTGCGCGACCAGTCGGACTTGGGCTCGAAAGAAAAGGAATAGAGGTGCGAAGGCACATCGCAGGCCGCGCCGGGGTAGCTGTTGTCACGCCAGGTGCCGCCAACCTCGCTGCCCTTCTCCAGGATCAGGAAGTCGTTGAAGCCTGCCTTCTGCAACTGGATAGCCAGGCCCAGGCCACCAAAACCGGCGCCGATGATCAGCACATGCAAGGGTGCCGACCGCTGGGAATTGTTGTGCATTGTTATCTCCCGTTTCGTGCCGGGAGATGCTAGTCCGCCTTTGCCCGTACGGGAATGGCATCACGAGCCGTGGAAGTGGGAAATTGGGACAGATGTACCATTGCCGATCGCAATCGTCCGGTCGGCAATGACTTTTCGGCGGGGTGGAGTCCAGACCGACTCAGCGGCCGGCGCGCGACTCCTGGATGTAGAAGCGTGCCTTCTCGGCCTTGTTGGTGCAGCCCTCGAACGCCTCGAACTGCTGCTGGGTCTTGGCGGCGGTAAGCAGGCTCAGCGCCTTGGAGTAACTCACGGTGCCGGAGAACCCTTCGGCCTTGGCCAGGTCCAGTTCCTTCCAGGCCGCGTCGAGCTCCGATGCACAACTGCTGCGATGGGCCGTCTTACCGGCACAACCGACGAGCAACAAAGCGATCAAAGGCACGCTGATCCAAGCTTTCATGGATAAAACTCCAATGGTGAAGATCGACAAATTCTAGTGGGTCGAAAGGCAGTTAGGTACCCGGAAGATTCAACTCCGTGGACTGATCGGCAGGTGGCGACGGCCTTGCCACCGGCGTATCGTCAAAGCACTGTTGTCGGGGGAGTTATGCATGAGCAAGCGCGTGGCATTGGTGCTGGGTTCGGGGGGTGCGCGCGGCTATGCGCACATCGGCGTGATCGAGGAGATAGAGGCACGCGGCTACGAGATCGCCTGCATCGCCGGTTGCTCCATGGGCGCCGTGGTGGGTGGCATATATGCCGCCGGCAAGTTGCATCACTATCGTGACTGGACCGAAAGCCTCGATTACCTGGACGTGCTGCGTCTGCTCGATGTGAGTTTCCGTCTGGGCGCCATTCGCGGCGAAAAGGTCTTCGGCCGTATTCGCGAGATCGTCGGCGAGATCAACATCGAAGACCTGTCGATTCCCTACACGGCAGTCGCCACCGACCTCACCAACCAGCAGGAAATCTGGTTCCAGGAAGGCTGCCTTCACCAGGCCATGCGTGCCTCGGCGGCCATTCCCAGCCTGTTCACCCCGGTAGTCCAGGGTAGTCGCATGCTGGTGGACGGCGGGCTGCTCAATCCCCTGCCGATCGTTCCGGTGGTGTCCAGTCACTGCGACCTGATCATCGCCGTCAACCTCAACGCCACCACCCAGCGCGAGTACCAACTGCCGGTAATCGAGCGCCCCCCGGCGATCAAGGGCCGCATCGACCTGCTGATGGAATCCGTCAGCTCACGCCTGTCCTTCTTCAAGCGCACCGGTCCTGAGGCACACGGCGTGCTCGACCCGGAGAGCCTGCCCGGCGGTAATCCCTGGCTGGAGAGCGCCGCACCGCAAATGCAGCAGCCAGCGGCCGCACCGGAGGCCGAAGGCGCCCCCAGATCCGCCAGCGGCTCACATGTGATCGCCAGCGTCGGCCCCGCCTCCCTGCTGGACCTGGTGAACCAGAGCTTCGAGGTGATGCAGACGTCGCTCGCGCAATACAAGATCGCCGGCTACCCGCCGGACATCCTGATCAACGTGCCCAAGCGGGTGTGCCGTTTCTTCGAGTTCTACAAGGCGCCGGAGCTGATCCAGCTAGGCAGGCAGATCGCCCGAGAAACACTGGAACGGTACGAGCAGGGGAATTGATCGGGAAGCTCGATCTGCTCTTCTGCAGGGGCGAATTCATTCGCCCCTGCAGATATCTACCCGCCCCCTCCGCCCCGCTAGAAAATCGACCAGCCGATTCGCTCGGACAGTTTCTCCAGCGCCGCCATACCCACCAGGGAGTTGCCGGCTTCGTTCAGTTCCGGCGACCAGACGCAGACGGTGAAGCGCCCCGGCACCACCGCGACGATCCCGCCCCCTACTCCGCTCTTGCCCGGCAGGCCAACGCGATAGGCGAAGTTGCCGGCTTCGTCGTAGAGACCGCTGGTGGCCATGATGGCGTTCAACTGCTTGGCCTGGCGCGGACTGACCACCTGCTCGCCGCTGTGGGGGCTGACGCCGTTATTGGCAAGAAAGCTGAAGGCCAGTGCCAGGTCGGCGCAGCTCATGCGAATGGCGCAATGGTGGAAGTAGCTGTGCAACACAGCCTCCACGTCATTGTGGAAGTTGCCAAAGGACTGCATCAGGTAGGCCATCGCGGCGTTGCGCGCGCGGTGCTGGTACTCGGATCGCGCCACCACTTCGTCTGACACCACGCGGGGGTTGCCGGACAGCCGCCGGACGAAATCGCGCATCGACAACGACGGCGCCGCGAAGCGCGATTCATTGATATCGCAGATCACCAGGGCACCGGCGTTGATGAAAGGGTTGCGCGGTACGCCGCGTTCGAATTCCAGCTGTACCAGGGAATTGAATGGTTGCCCGGAAGGTTCATGTCCAAGGCGCTGCCAGATGCCCTCCCCGGAATGCTGGATCGCCTGCACCAGGCTGAAGACCTTGGAGATGCTCTGGATGGAAAACGGTGTCAGGCCATCACCGGCGTAGAACAGCTCGCCTTCGTTACTGTAGACGGCGATGCCGAGCTGGTCCGCGCTGACGCAGGAAAGCGCAGGGATGTAACTGGCGACCTTGCCCTGGCCGATCAGGGGACGGACTTCGTCGAGGATTTCGTTCAACAGCTGCTGCATTCCGATCCTTCCAATGGGGGAGCGCCAGCGCGCTCATGCAGCTCTGGACGCACGCCGTGGCCAGGACGACACAGTGAAGGAGGCTGTTCAGGCTTCCCTCAAGCGATAGCCGACACCGGCTTCGGTGACGATGAATCTCGGGTTGGCCGGGTCATCGCCGAGCTTCTGCCGCAGATGGCCGACGACCACCCGCAGGTAATGGGTGTCCTCCACGTGAGTCGGGCCCCAGATGTCCTTGAGCAGTTGCTGCTGGGTGACCACCCGACCGAGGTGGCGTGCCAGCTGCGCGAGCACCGCGTACTCCTTGCGCGTCAGCCCCACCTCTTCGCCTTCGAGGGTCACCCGGCGATAGGCGAAGTCCAGCTGCAACGGGCCGCTGGCAACGCTGGCCTCCGGTTGTTCGCCCGGCCCTGCCTGGCGCAGGAGCACGCGCACGCGGGCAAGAAACTCCTGAATACCGAAGGGCTTGGTTACGTAGTCATTGGCGCCGCCGTCCAGGGCCAGCACCTTTTCCCCCTCGCTGGCGCGCACCGAAAGCACCAGCACCGGCACCTGGGACCATTCGCGCAGCTCACGCAGCACGTCCTGGCCGTCCATATCCGGCAGGCCCAGGTCGAGCACCACCAGGTCCGGCCTGGCCAGCGCCGCCTGCTCCAATCCTGCGCGGCCATTGGCGCCTTCCAGCACCCGGTAGCCCTGCGCGGCCAGGCTGATGCGCAGGAACTTGCGGATCTGCGCTTCGTCATCGATGACCAGAATGGTCGGCTGGTTGGTTGTCATGACGCGTTCGTAGTTTCCATTGCAATTGCGGACTGCTTTTCCGTGGGAGCAAATTCATTCGCGAAGCACAGCACCGCTGTCCGTGATTCCCAGCCCCGCAAGATGGTCCTGCGGCCCGCTTCGCGAATGAATTCGCTCCTACGGGATTGGTATCGAGCGGGGATCATTCTTCCTCCAACTGCGGCTGCGGATGCAGCGGCAGGTGCAGGGTCAGGGTCGCGCCGCGGCCGTCCAGGCCTTCGCCTACGCTTACACGGCCGCCGTGGGCGCCGACCATGCCCTGGCAGATCGCCAGGCCGAGGCCTGTGCCCTGTCCGCCCCGGTCACCTCGGGCAGCGGTATAGAACATATCGAAGATCCTGTCGCGTTCGTCCGGCGGAATGCCCGGCCCCTGGTCGCTGACGGAGAAGCGCAACTCGGCGTCGTCGGCCTCGACGGCGATCCGCAGCTGCCCCTGACTGGGCGAGAAACGCGCCGCGTTCTCCAACACGTTGACCAGCGCCTGCTCGATCAGGGCCGCATGTACATACAGCAACGGCAACTGCTCCGGCACCCGGGTCTCCACCTGCAACGGTGCCAGAACCGGGCGCAGACGCTGCAACGCGCTGGCGACAATGTCCACCGGAGCCACCCAGTCGCGTGCGAGCTTGAGACCACCGTGCCCCAGGCGGGTCATGTCCAGCAGGTTCTGGATGTAGCGATCGAGGCGCTCGGCTTCGTCGCGGGTACCCTCCAGCAACTCCCGGCGATCGGCCATGGGAATGGCTTCACCCAGGGCCAGCAGGCTGTCGATGGAACCACGCATGGCCGTGAGCGGTGTGCGCAGGTCATGGGAAACCGACGCCAGCAAGGCACTACGCAACTGTTCGGTTTCGCCGTGCAGGCGCGCGGCCTCCAACTCTTCGGCCAGCTGTGCACGGGCCAGGGCCTGGGCCAGGGGCTGGCCGAGGGCGGCGATCAGCCGACGCCTGCCCGCCGGCAGCGGCACTTCGTCGCGCGGGCTGATACCAAGCAGCACCAGCGGCCCTTCCTCTCCCGACAGCGGCAGCCACCACCAGCGCCCGCCGGGCAGGGTGTCAGTACCGGGGCCTGCCGGCTGGTCGTGCTGCCAGGACCACTCGGCTGCGGCACGCTCCTGGTCGCCCAGCAGGCGGTGGGCGCCGGCCTCCACCTTCCAGACACCATCGCGGCCCCGCGACAGCAGGCAGACCTCTACGTCGGTCCAGGCACCGAATTGCTGCACGGCTACGTTCAGCACGGCCTGGCGATCAGTGGCGGCGGTGAGTTTGCGTGAGAGGTCGAGCAGCGCAGTGGTTTCCGACTGGGTATCGCGCAGTGCATCGAGCTGGCGGCGCTGGCGCGAGGCCAGGTTGCCCGTCACCCCGGCCATCAGCAGGAAAAACAGTAAGGTCAGGACGTCTTCCTGGCGGGCGATGGTCAACGAAAAGGTCGGCGGAATGAACAGGAAGTCATAGGCCAGGAAGGACAGCCCGGCACATACCAACGCAGGCCCCAGGCTGCTGCGCACCGCCACCAGCAGTACGGCGGCAAGGAACACCAGGGAAATGTTCGGCAGCTCAAGGGTATGGGACACCGCCCAGGCCAACGCGCTGGCTGTGGCTGCAGCCAGCACCGCCAGGCCGTAGTCCAGCAGGCGGGAGGGATGACTGGCACGCGGACTGGACGGACGGCGGTCGGCCTCGGTGTCCAGCACGCTGACTTCCAGCCCCTCGGCGAGACTCAGCAGGCGTTCCGCCAGACCGCGACCGAGCAGGCGACGGCGCAGGCGCCGACGGCTGCGCGCTACCAGCAGCAGGCTGGCACGACGCTCGTCAGCGTGTTGCACCAAGGCCTTGGCAACAGACTCGGCGCGCAAGGTCACCACTTCGCCACCCAGGCGCTCGGCCAGTTGCTGGGCACCCTGCAGGCGCGCCCGCACCTCTTCGGAACGGGCGCCGCCGGTATCCACATACACCACCGACCAGGGCAGGTGACGCCGCTCGGCAACCCGGCTGGCGTGGCGCACCAGGCGTTCGGCCTGGTGGTCGCCGTCGATACCCACCAGCAAGCGGCCGCGCACGGCGGGCGCTTCCAGGCCGCGCTGGCGGTAACGCCGGTTGAGGTCGGCATCCACCCGTGCGGCGGCGGTCTGCATGGCCAGTTCGCGCAGCGCGGTGAGGTTGGTCTGGGAGAAGAAGGCGTCAATGGCGGCTCGGGCCTGCTCAGGCACGTAGACCTTGCCTTCGCGCAGGCGCTCCAGCAGCTCGCGCGGCGGCAGGTCGATCAGGAGTATTTCGTCGGCCTCTTGCAATACCCAGTCCGGCAATGTCTCGCGGACATGCACGCCAGTGATGTCATGCACCTGGTCGTTGAGGGCCTCCAGATGCTGGACGTTGACCGTGGTGTAGACGTCGATGCCGGCGTCGAGCAGCTCTTGCACATCCTGCCAGCGCTTGGCGTGGCGGCTGCCAGGCGCGTTGGTGTGGGCCAGTTCGTCCACCAGAACCAGACGCGGTGGTTGCGCGAGGATGCCATCGAGGTCCATCTCGGTGAGCGTCACGCCGCGATAGTCGAAGTGCCGCAGCGGTTGTTGCGGCAGCCCGGCGAGCATGGCTTCGGTTTCCGCGCGGCCGTGGGTTTCCACCACGCCCGCGCGCAGGTCGACGCCCTGGCGCAATTGCGCCTGGGCGGCCTGGAGCATCGCGTATGTTTTGCCCACGCCGGGTGCTGCGCCGAGGAAAACCTTCAGGCGACCACGCCCGCCACGGGGCATTTCGGCCAGAAGCGCGTCGGCGCGCTGGGCATCACTCATCGAGTCATCTCATTCAACGCAGTGTTCAGGGCCAGCACGTTGACCACTTCAGGGCCCACGAGGGACCGTTCGGTGTTCTGTTCCACCAGGCGTTCCAGCATATCTGTCGGCAGGCCGCGTTCGGCAGCGATGCGCGGAATCTGGAAGCGCGCGGCATTCGGCGGAAGGTGCGGGTCCAGGCCGCTGCCGGAGGTGGTCACCAGGGCCATGGGCACCTTGCCATGGCCCTCGGTGGCCAGGCGGTGCGCCTCCTTGTTGATGCGCTCGGCCAGGGCCGGGTTGCTCGGTGCCAGGTTGCTGGCGCCGCTGGCCACGGTGGCGAAGCCGGCGGCCGAGGGTCGCGGCTGGAACCACTGCGGGCCTTCGAAGTTCTGCGCCAGCAGGCTGCTGCCGCGTACCTCGCCCTTGGCATCGCGCACCAGGCTGCCATTGGCCTGCTCGGGGAAGGCCAACTGGGCAATACCGGTGACAGTCAGGGGATAGGCGACGCCAGTAATCAGGGTCATCAGGGCCAGAAGGCTCAGGGCGGGGCGGAGTTGGCTAAGCATATTCAGTTCCTCGCAGGAAATCTAAGTCTTGCTGGGGGGCGAGAAGTCCTCACCCCCGGCCCCTCTCCCGGAGGGAGAGGGGGATGTTCAAACCAGTCCTACTGCATTGAGCAGGACGTCGATCACCTTGATGCCGACGAAGGGTGCGACGATGCCACCCAGGCCATAGATCAGCAGGTTGCGGCGCAACAGGCTGGCAGCATCGCTGGCCTGCACCCGAACCCCACGCAGGGCCAGGGGGATGAGGCCGATGATGATCAGCGCGTTGAACACGATGGCCGAGAGGATCGCACTCTGCGGACTGGCCAACTGCATCACGTTGAGCACCCCGAGCTGCGGGTAGATTCCGGCGAACAGCGCGGGAAGGATGGCGAAGTACTTGGCCACGTCGTTGGCCACCGAGAAGGTGGTCAGGGCGCCACGGGTGACCAGCAGTTCCTTGCCCACCTGCACCACGTCGAGCAGCTTGGTCGGGTCGGAATCCAGGTCCACCAGGTTGGCGGCCTCGCGGGCGGCCTGGGTGCCATCGTTCATGGCCAGGCCAACGTCGGCCTGGGCCAGTGCTGGCGCGTCGTTGGCGCCGTCGCCGCACATGGCGACCATCTTGCCCTCGCCCTGCTCCTGGCGAATGCGCGCCAGCTTCTTCTCCGGCGTCGCTTCGGCGATCACGTCGTCCACACCGGCTTCCGCGGCGATGGCAGCGGCGGTCAGCGGGTTGTCGCCGGTCACCATCACGGTGCGGATGCCCATCTGCCGCAACTCGGCGAAGCGATCGCGGATGCCAGGCTTGACCACGTCCTTGAGGTGAATGGCGCCCAGCAGCTTGCCGTCGGCCGCCACCAGCAGAGGCGTACCGCCGCTCTGGGCGATCTTCTCGATCTCGCGAGCCAACGGGGCCGGCACCTCTTCACGGCCTATGCCTACCCAGGCGAGCACCGCATCCACCGCGCCCTTGCGGTAGCTGCGGCCGGCCCAGTCGGCACCAGAGAGTCGGGTCTCGGCGGTGAATGGGATGACCTGGATTTCCTCGCGGGCCGGCTCCTGCATGGAGTGCAGCGCGCGCAGGTATTCCACGATGGACTTGCCTTCCGGGGTTTCGTCAGCCAGGGAAGCCAGCAGCGCGGCATCGGAGAGTTCCTTGCCGCCGACGCCCGGGGCCTTGATCATCGCGCTGCAACGGCGGTTGCCGAAGGTGATGGTGCCGGTCTTGTCCAGCAGCAGCACATGCACGTCGCCGGCGGCTTCCACCGCACGGCCGGACTTGGCGATCACGTTCAGGCGCACCAGGCGGTCCATGCCGGCAATGCCGACAGCCGACAGCAGGCCACCAATGGTGGTGGGGATCAGCGTCACTAGCAGCGCCACCAGGTAGACCAGCGGCAGGTCGCCACCGGCGAATCGGGCAAACGGCTGCAGGGTGGCCACCACCAGCAGGAAGATCAGGGTCAGGCCGATAAGCAGGATGTCCAGAGCCACTTCGTTAGGGGTCTTCTGGCGCTTGGCGCCCTCTACCAGGGCGATCATCCGGTCCAGGGTCGACTCGCCCGGGTTAGCGGTAATTTTCACCAACAGCCAGTCGGAAACGATGCGGGTGTTGCCGGTGACGGCGGAACGGTCGCCGCCAGACTCACGGATCACTGGAGCCGATTCGCCAGTGATGGCCGCTTCGTTGACCGCGGCAATCCCCTCGATCACCTCGCCATCGCCCGGTATCAGCTCACCGGCTTCAACGCGCACGATATCACCACGACGCAGGCTGGCCGCCGACACGGTCTCGAGCTGGCCATTGCTTTTCCGGCGGCGCGCGGTCAGGCCCTGGCTGCCGGCGCGCAGACTGTCGGCACGGGCCTTGCCACGGCCCTCCGCCAGCGCTTCGGCGAAGTTGGCGAAGAGCACGGTGAACCACAGCCAGAGCGCGATCTGTACAGCCAGGCCAGTGCTCACCGCCGGAGTGGGGATCAGGCACAGGATGGTGGTCAGCACAGCGGTGAGCTCGACCACCAGGATCACCGGGGAACGCACCAGCTGGCGCGGATCGAGCTTGACGAAGGCCTGGCGCAGCGCGGGTTTCCACAGCGCGGCGAAGGAAGTCCTGGGTTGCTGCTTGGCGCCTTTGAGCGCCTGGATGGGGGCATTCATGATTTTCTCCGTTAGAAGCCCTGGATCAGCGCAAGGTGTTCAGCGATCGGCCCGAGGGCCAGAGCCGGCAGGAAGGTCAGGCCACCCACCAGCAGGATGGTCAGAGTCAGCAGGGTGACGAACAGCGGACCATGGGTGGGGAAGCTGTTGGCTCCCAGCGGTGCGCGTTTCTTCATCGCCAGGCTGCCGGCGATGGCCAGTACCGGGAGGATGTAGCCGAAGCGACCGAGGATCATCGCCAGGCCGATCAGCACATTGTGGAACGGCGTGTTGGCACCGAAACCGGCGAAGGCCGAACCGTTGTTGGCGGTACCCGAGGTGTAGGCATATAGGGCCTGGCTGAAGCCATGGGCGCCCGGGTTGGTGATGGACGCCGCCGGGCCGGCGAGGCTGATGGCCAGGCCGCAGAACACCAGCACGCCCACCGGCATCACCAGCAGGGTTGCCACCAGCAGGCGCACTTCGCGGGCTTCCAGCTTCTTGCCGAGGTATTCGGGCGTGCGGCCGATCATCAGGCCGGCGAGGAACACGGCGATCAATACGAACAGCAGCATGCCGTAGAGGCCTGCACCGACACCGCCGAAGACGATCTCGCCGAGCATCATGTTGAACATCGGGACCATCCCGCCCAGCGCGCTGAAGCTGTCATGCATCGCGTTCACCGAACCGTTGGACGCAGCCGTGGTGGTGACCGCCCAGAGCGCCGACGCGGCAATGCCGAAGCGGCTTTCCTTGCCTTCCAGGGAACCGGTCTGCTCAATGGGCAGCGCGGCCAGGGCCGGGTTCGGTTGGTATTCGCTGTAGAGGGTCACGCCCAGGCCGATGACGAACAGCACCAGCATGCTGGCCAGCAGCGCACGGCTCTGACGCAGGTCTTTCACGTAGTAGCCGAAGGTGAACACCAGGGCCGCCGGGATCAGGATGATGGAAGCCATCTCCAGCAGGTTGCTCCAGGCGGTGGGGTTCTCGAACGGGTGCGCCGAATTGACGCCGAAGAAGCCGCCGCCATTGGTACCCAATTGCTTGATTGCGATCTGGCTGGCCGCCGGGCCCAGCGGGATGGTCTGGTCGGCGCCCTGCAGGGTCACCGCATGGGCATAGTCGAGGAAAGTCTGCGGAACACCCTGCCAGACCAGGAACAGCGCCAGCACCAGGCACAGCGGCAACAAGCCGTAGAGGGCGCCGCGGGTCAGATCCACCCAGAAGTTGCCCAGGCGATCGGTGCTGCGGCGGCTGATGCCACGGGCGAACACCACCAGCACGCAGAGCCCCACGGCGGCACTGACGAAGTTCTGCACGCCCAGGCCGACCATCTGGCTGAAGTAGCTCAGTGCCGCCTCGCCACTGTAGGCCTGCCAGTTGGTATTGGTGACGAAGCTCACTGCCGTGTTGAACGCCAGGCTCCACTCCAGGCCGGGAAGCTTCTGCGGGTTGAGCGGCAGCGCGCCTTGCAGCATGAGGATGGCGAACAGCAGCACGAACCCCGCCAGATTGAAGGCCAGCAGGGCCACGCAGTAGCCCTTCCAGTCCTGTTCACGCTCGGCGTCGACGCCGGCAATGCGGTAGCAGAAACGCTCCACGGGCGCGAACACCGGAGTCAGGAAGGTACGCTGCCCTTCCATCACCCGGTAGTAGAAGCGCCCAAGGAAAGGTGCCGGTA
This sequence comes from Pseudomonas sp. BN606, assembly GCF_029873115.1. Lineage (NCBI taxonomy): Bacteria > Pseudomonadati > Pseudomonadota > Gammaproteobacteria > Pseudomonadales > Pseudomonadaceae > Pseudomonas > Pseudomonas sp. BN606. The sequence goes on from NZ_SSOF01000052.1 coordinate 19,676, forward strand.
CCAGCACCAGCATGAAGAAGGCCAGGATGAGGCCGATGTCCTGAAGTTGCATGTGGCCTCCTAGCCGCGCTCGGCGCGCAGCAGCGCCACCAGCAGATAGATGAAAAGTCCCATGGCCAAGACCAGGGACACCCCGTCGAGAATGCTCATTGCCTGTACTCCTAGATGCGGTCTTTGCCGCCGTGGAGCCATTGTCGGAAGGGGGGGCGTAAAGGAACGAGTCCGGGGAGGACTGCGGGGCATCAAGAATGCGTAAAGAAGTTCTGTTGAGAACCGTGCATGAGATCGGCAGGCCTCGCCCCCGGCCCCGGCCCCTCTCCCGAAGGGCGAGGGGTGACGCCAGGCCAACCACCTGCACGAACAACCCCTCTCCCACTGGGAGAGGATGGGGTGAGGGAAGCCGCATCTCGCTGGATGTGAGGGGTCTGCATACCACTTTGTATCCACCCCGATACAAACCCGACACGCCCCCGATACCCTGCTGCGCCACCTTGCCCACCGATGGCTAGCGTGCCCCGCTCGCGTTAGCAGCCTCCCTTGTGATTCCCGGGCTGGCACTTGCCCACCCTCTCCTCGCCATGAGCTTCACCATGCAATCGACTTCCGCCTCGGGCACGCCCTTCACCCGGAACCGCTGGAGCGTCCGCGCGGTGATCGTGGACGATGACGCGCCCATTCGTGAGCTGCTCTGTGGCTACCTGGCGCGCTTCAACATCGAGGCGATAGGCGTGGACGATGGCCAGGGCATGCGCCAGGCCCTGGCCGAGGAACGCTTCGACGTGGACCTGATGCAGCCCGGCGAGGACGGCCTCTCGTTTTGCCGTTGGCTACGGGCGGAGTCGGACATTCTGATCCTGATGCTCACCGCCCGCTGCGAACCGGCGGATCGAATCATCGGGCTGGAAATGGGTGCCGCCGACTACATGGCCAAACCGTTCGAACCGCGCGAACTGGTGGCGCGCATCCAGACCATCCTTCGACGTGTGCGCGACGATCGCGACGCGCCGCGCACCGAAAGCCGCAATAGCATCCGCTTCGACGCCTGGCGCCTGGACAACCCGCTGCGCTTCGCAGGCCACGCCCATCTCCGGCTGGAGGATGGCCAGAAACAGGTACGTATCGACGTGTGCGACCACGGCCCGGGTATTCCCGCCGAGCTGCGCGAAGCGGTGTTCGAGCCCTTCTACCGCGTGGAAGGCTCGCGCAATCGCAATTCCGGAGGCATCGGCCTGGGCCTGACCATCGCCCGCGATGCTGCACGGCGCCAGGGTGGCGACCTGGAGTTGCTGGCGCCTGAAGCCGGCGGACTGCTGGCGAGATTGACCTTGCCCCTCCGCTGACCGGCAGGAACACCATGCGCACCAGAGCGCGCAGCGCACCCATGTGCCTTTGTCAGTCTCCGATACAACACGCACATCGCCTGGACAACTGGCCCGCCGAGACAGCCAGAACCGGAAGCCCCCTTCCGGTTCCGCCAACCTGCACAGGAGTAACCCCATGATCAGTGGAGTCGGCAGTTACTCGAACTACGGCAGCTACAACTACGCCACCAGTTCGACCTCATCCTCGGCGCGCTCGCAAGACTGCGGCGCTTCGGGACAGAACAAGGCCCAGGAAAAACTCTCCAGCCTGCTGGACGCCAACGGTGACGGCAGCCTCAGCCAGGAGGAAACCGCCTTCCTCGCACCGTCGCCTCGACCGCAGGGCCGGGGATCGGAGGGCATGCAGTTCGATTAGTCGGAGGGGTCGACGGCAAGCACTGACGACCCGGACTACGGCCGCCTGGTGGCGGCACTGCTCAAGCAGTACGAAGCCGGCTCCGGCTACAGCAGTAGCCGCGTCGGCAGCCAGTTGAGTCTGTCGGCCTGAAAGGTGCCGGCCACCTTCAGGGTGGCCGGCTCACCCGCCCCATCCGACGGGAACCCCGGGCTAATGATTGACCCGACCTCATCCTCGTCCGGAAAAGCCGGGAGGACGCTGCGAAAGGTCACACCGAGCGCTTACAATCGTGGGCTTAAACCGCCATACAGCCCACTTCGGATATGCCGCTCGATCCGCCCACGATGCTGACCCTTTCAATCGCCCTTGCAGCTGCCGCCGCCCTGTACCTGGCGGTCGAATGGGGCAGCGTTCGTGAACCCACTCTGTTGTTCTGGAGCGCCGGCTTCGCCACCATCACCATTGGCTCGACACTGGCCCTGCTGCGCGGGAACGGTCTCCTGTTCATCGGCATCTGGTTCGCCAACGGTCTGCTGGTGATCGCCCACTGGCTGTTCCTGCTGGGGGTTGCGCGCTTCACCGGGACGCGGCTGTCCCGGGCCTGGTACCTGATCTTCGTCACCTGGGCGGCCCTATTGCTGCTGCCGGATGGGCCGCTGTGGTCGAAGATCATGTTCCTGGCCAACTCGCTGCTGGTCGCCCTGCTGGCGCTCAGGGCCAGCGCACTCCTGCGTCCCCACGGCAAGTCGCTGAGCGTAGGCGCGGTGCAGCTGCGCTACGTGTTGCTGGCCCATGGCATTTTCTACCTGGCCAAGTCTCTGACGGCCGTGGTTCCTGGCACGCTGGTGGATCTCGCCGCCTTCCGTGGCGAGATCATCCAGATCTCGCTGGTCGAAGGCGCGATGGCGATCATGCTGATCGCCCTGTCGATGACCGGCACCGAACGTCATCGGCGAGAGAAACGGATAGCACGGCTGGCCGCACGCGACCCGCTGACCGCCCTCTACAACCGCCGCGCCCTTGAAGCGCGCGCACCGCGCCTGCTTGAAGAGGTCAGCGGCACTCAGCCGGGTGCATTGCTACTGATCGATATCGATAATTTCAAACTGGTCAACGACCTGTACGGCCATGGTGCGGGAGACCGGTTGCTGGTGGCGCTCAGCGAGATAATCCGCTCGCTACTGCCCGAACGAGCGCTTGCCGCGCGGCTGGGCGGCGACGAATTCGTCGTCCTGCTGAGCCGTGCCTCACGTGAACGCATCGTCGAGCTGGGCAACCGACTGCGGGAGCAGTTCCACGCGACAGCCTCGCGGAACTTCGACACACCCGAGGCAGTAACCCTGAGCATCGGCGCCAGCCTGTTCGACCAGCCACCGACCAGCCTGGCGGCATTGATCGAGCAAGGCGATGCCGCGCTCTACGAATCCAAACGCGGCGGACGAGACAGCATTCGCCTGGTGGATCGATCCTTCATGGGCGGCGAAGGGCTGCGGACAGACTGACTCACCGCGGATTGCTCAACGCGCAGCGAGCCGCCCCGCTCCTCAGGAGGGCCGGTTTTCCTTTTCCTGGGCCTCTGCGGAAACCACCACCTGCGGTTGCGCATCGCCGATCCAGTCGGAGATCAGGCTGTAGGCCACCGCCAGCAGCGTTGGGCCGAGGAACAGCCCCATGAAGCCGAAGGCCAGGATTCCGCCGAACACGCCCAGCAACACCACCACCAACGGCAGGTTGCCACCACGGCTGATGAGGTAGGGTTTCAGCACGTTGTCCACGCCGCTGATGACGAACATGCCCCAGATGCCGAGGAACACCGCATAGCCATAGTCACCGTGCCAGGCCAGCCAGGCCGTTGCGGGTACCCAGACAAGCGGCGGGCCCATGGGGATCAGGCTGAGGGCGAAGGTGACGATGCCCAGCACCAGCGCACCGGGTACACCAGCGATCCAGAAACCGATCAGCGCCAGCACAGCCTGGGCGGCGGCGGTACCGATCACGCCGTTGACCACGCGTTGCACGGTGCCGGCCACCAGTGCGAGATAGTGTTCAGCGCGATCACCAATCAATCGCTCCAGGCCCCGCTCGACGAACAGCGCCATGCGCGGGCCATCGCGGTAGAAGAAGAACACCAGCACCAGACTCAGTACCAGTTCCACCATGCCGCCGCCGATCTGAGCAGTGCGCGCGAGAATCCAGTTGCCGGCCTGCCCCATGTAAGGCCTGAGGCTGGCAAAGAAGGCCGCGCCCTGGGCGTCGATGGAGCGCCAGGCCCGAACCAGGCGCTCACCCACCAACGGCACCTGTTGCAACCAGTCCGGTGGCGGCGGCAAGCCTTCCACCTGGACGTTCTTCACCAGCTCCGTAGCATCGCGCACATGTTCGGCCAGGTTGCCCACCAGCCACGCCAGCGGCAGCGCCACCAACAGCACCCAACCTGCGGTGAGTAAGGCGGCAGCCGCGGACTCGCGTCCTTTCAGCAGGTTGCTCAAGAGGCGCATCAGCGGCCAGCTGGCAAAGGCCAGCACGGCGGCCCAGAACAGCGCAGAAACAAAGGGGGCAAGCACCCAGAGGCTGGCACCAAGCAAAGCGAGCAGGAGGATCTGCACCAATAGGCGATCGTTGTTCAACATCCCTGAATCACTCCGGCGAACAGAAAGGAAAGGCCGTGCCTGCCGTCACGCATCTCGCGGCCGGCAGGAACAAGCATAGAGACAGATACTCAGCGCAGGAGATTCAGATGCAGACCGGGTCCCTTGCCCTCGCCCAGCTCCAGGCGCGCGGCGCGTACACCCTGCCCCACCAACGCCTCGCGCCAGGCCTCGGCACCCGCACCAGCCAGACTGATGCGAAGGGTGCTATCAAGGTTCAGGCAGCGCGAAAGCAGGGTCGCCCAGGCATCCGAGGGTTGCTCAGGCAGACGCGCAAGGTGCAGCTCACCGCTGCTTTTCAGTTCACGCATCAGGGTATCGGGGGTTGGCAGCAACTCACCCAAGGGGGCGTTGGCGTCCAGCTGCTCGGCGTGCAGGTAGGCCCGGCGATTGCCCCGGGTGATGCCGTAGAGAGCAAGCAGGCTGTCCTGATGCGGCTCAGCCAGGCGCAGCAACAGGTAGGCCTGCTGCTCGTCCGGGCCATACAGCTTGGAGTTGCCGAAGATGGCGTTGGCCCAGAGGCTGCTGGAGCCACAATCGCGACCCTGGCACCAATAGAGCAACTCGGCACCGCCAGCGAGCAGGTCGCGGCGGGCGCGGTCGAAAGCATCGAAGGAGCTGTGGTCAGTGGGCAGGCGGTAGGTTACAGAAGTCTGGCGGCCCTCCGCATCGATCTTGCGCTCCATGCGTAATTGGTTGCTGATGCGGCGGATGGAGCTCTGCGGATAGGTTCGCTCCTGGTCCGGGTTCTCGCGGAAGTCGGTGATCTCGGCATGGGGGAAACGCGGCAATGCCGCCAGGTCGTGGCTTTCAGGCAGGTCGGCTGCCTGCACGGATGCTGCCAGTAGAAGACCGGCAATTAGGGTGAGGCGCATGCGCATCCTTATCGATATGTCCCGGAGTGAGCAGTCTGGACCAGCTTCCCGACCTTTTCCTGCCGCTCGCCACGGATCATGCCGCGCCGCACTGTGGTTCCAGGCCGATCGACCATCCCACTGCTCCCTGACCAAAAGCGGCCAGCCTTCCCGCTTGGCCGGTGCAAGTCAAGGAATGGCGAAGAAGGGATTGAAACAGTCTGCTACGGCCTGGGCGCCAGCCTCGTCATCCAAGTGCAGGTGATGCTTGCCGGGTAGGCAATGCACCGCAAAGGGCAGTTGCTCCAGAAGGCTGGCGAACTTCGGCTCCACATGCAGCAGGCCCTGCTCTGCCAGCACCAGCATGGTTGGACACTTCACCGCCTGGGCGAAGGCCAATGCATGGGCACGGGTCAGGCGCAGCGGAGACGGCAGGGTCAGGCGGCTGTCGGTGCGCCAGGTGTAGCCGCCTGGTACCGGCATCAGGCCCCGCTCAGCAAGCAGTTCGGCGGCCTCGCGGCTGACACCGCCCGTACCGCGCATGCGCGCCTCGACGGCACGGTCTATCGCGGCGTAGACCGGTTTGCGCTTGCCTACCAGCGCCAGTTGCGCGCGTAGCGCCTCGCCCAGCTTGGCCGGCGCCTGTTCGGCTTCGCCCGTGTAGGGCATCAGGCCATCGATCAGGGCCAGGTGCTTGATCCGCTCGGGAATGGCGCCGGCCAGCATCACCGAAACGATGGCGCCCATGGAGTGCCCGAGCAGGGAAAATTTCTCCCAACCCAGCTGCTCGGCCACCAGCAGCACGTCAGCGGCGTAATCCCACAACAGGTAGCTCGCCCCCGGCCCCCGGTGGGCCGACAGCCCGTGACCGGCAAAATCGAGCGCGACTATGCGCAGCCCCTGCAGACGCGGCGCCAGTCGGGCGAAGGTGTTGGCGTTGTCCAACCAGCCATGCAGCGCGATCACCGGCTGGCCGTCCTCCGGGCCATAGAGGTGAGCGGCCAGCTCGATATGGGGCAGGTTGAGGCGGATTTCTTCGACCTGGGCAGTCATGCACTGGCCTCCTGGCAACGACCGTCCCAGCGGCCGAATACGGATTTGAGAAGGTCGGCGGTTTCCTGGGGTCGCTCCAGCGGGAACATGTGCCCGCCGGGCAGCGACAGGTATTCGCCTTGCGGCACCCGCTTCACCAGTCGCGCATGGTGCGGCATCACCACCTTGCTGTGACGCCCACGTACCAGTGCCACGGGCACCTTGAGCTGTTGCGGACGGCCGGGCGTGCGGTGAGGCACGCTGCGGTAAATGCTGATCTCGGTGGCGGCGTCGAACTTCAGCCGCAGCGACTCGCCCTGCCGAGCCAGGCCATGCTGGACGTAGGCATCCAGGCAATCCGGATCGAAGCGGCGGAACAGGTTCTTGCCGGCGAAGTAGTCGCGCGCCTCGCTGAAGTCGCCGAACTCCTCGCGGCGACCAAGGGTGCGGCCCGCCGGGGTGATGCGGTCGATGAAGCCGAAGCGCTTGGCCGCGCGGATGACGATGCGGTCAGCCAGGGTCAGCACTGGGGAATCGAGCATCACCACGCCGCGGTAGAGCTCCGGCCGACGCAGGGCCGCGTGAAAGTGCAACACGCCGCCCAGGGAATGCCCCAGGCCCCAGACCGGCTCGCCGCGCGCTTCCAGGTGATGGATGAGTTCGTCCACCAGGTTTTCCCAGTTGTCGTTCACCGGGAATCTTGGGTCATGGCCGTGTTGTTCCAGGTGTTCAACGCGGAAGTCCGGCGCCAGGGCGGCGAAGAGCTTGCCGTAGGTGGCCGAAGGAAAGCCGTTGGCATGGGCGAAGAAGATGGTGTGCATGGCATCCGGCTCGTCGGAGAATGCCGGGATTTTCCGGCAGCCCCGCTCGCTCGGCAATGACTGTAACCGCCAGTGATGATGGCGCTATTGCCAAAGACCCGGTGCCAACAGCCTGCCCGCCAACCCCAGGGCCACCAGCAGGAAGACCAGGCCACAGGCCAGATCGATGGCGGGCGCTGCGCGCAGCAGCAGTTGCTGGTTGCTACCGCGGGTGAGTGCCAGGCCAAGGCCACTGAACCAGGCCAGCCCCATGCCGAAGAGAATCGCGGCCGCCCCGACCTTGCCGGCGAAGGACATATCCGCCGGAATAAGCCCGGACAGCATTGCCAGGAAAAACACCAGCGCCTTGGGGTTGAACAGGTTGGTGGCCAGCCCGCGCAACCAGGGGCCCAGAGCCGAAGGTGACAACGCGCCCTCGAAGCTCCCGCCGCCCTGTCCGCGTCGGAACCAGGCGCGCACTGCCCCGATGCCAAGCCAGCCGAGATAGCTCGCGCCGATCAGCTGCAGCAGGTCGAAGAGCATCGGCGAGCGGCTCACCAGCAGGGCAACGCCAGTCAGCACCAACATGCCGTGGACGAGGATGCCGCAGGCCAGGCCCAGGGCGCTCAGGAGGCCGGCGCGACGCCCCTCATGCATGGCGGTACGCACCACCAGGGCCACATCGGGGCCGGGGCTGACCAGGGCGACGGCGAACACGGCCGCCAGCGACAGCAAGACGGAAGTCTCCTGCATGGATGATTCTCCAGGATATTGGGGGAATTCAGCGGGGGCGGTGGATCAGCGGCTGCGCAGCTTCGCCGGTGGTACGCCGTAGTTGCGGCGGAACAATCGCGAGAAATGCGCCTGGTCGTAGAAACCCAGATCCAGGGCCACCTCGCTCAGGCTCTCGCCACGCAGGACCCGAGGCAGCGCACGTTCCAGGCGCAATTGGGTCAACCACTGGTGAGGCGGCAGGCCGCACTGGCGATTGAAGCGGCGCAATGCCTGCCAGGGGCTGAGTCCACAGAACAGGGCCAGCTCTTCCAGAGAGGGCGGTGAATCGAGGCGCGACTCCAGCCACTCCCTCAAGCGCGACCAGGTGCGGGTATCAAAGCCATGTTCCGGCTCACGGACTCGCAGGGTGGAGCCCTGTCCCAGCAGGTTGGCCAAGGCTGGCCAGAGGTGGCCTTCCTGCTCCAGTCGTGACCCTTGCAGCAACGCGCCGTGCAGGTCCTGCAACTGGCCACGCAAGTTGGCGTCCCGGAGGATGCTGGTGGTCAGGCGCGGCGCACCCTGGCGCTCATCGCTGAGACTGCGGCTGGCGTCGTCCAGCCATTGCGGATCGAAAGCCAGCACACGGATCTGATAGCTCTGGCCATCGACGCCGGCGCCATCGTGGATCTGCTCCGGCGCCATCAACAACACGTCCCCGGTGTCGGCCTGATGGCTTTCACCCTGGTGCAGGTAGCGTTGCCGACCGCGCACGACCAGTCCCAGGTGGTACTCCAGATGGAAGTGCCGGGGAAAGGCGAAGTGCTGGTACTGGGCGTCGATCAGTCGGACGCCCGGCAGGCAGCTGGGGATGTGGTTGGTCTGGTCCATGGGCGCCACTTTACTCCGTGGCGCCGTGAGCTTCTTGGACAAAATTGCGGAAGTATTGGCCCGAAATGCCATAGGGTAGAAATCGCTTTTCATTTCCACCGTCCGATGCCCGCCCATGCTCCGATGGTGGATGAATAGAGCGTCATCCACCCTTGTAGCAGTGACGATTGAAATGCACCGACTAGCTGCATGAAGCCGGACTTTCTTTAGGAGCGAGCTTGCTCGCGAACAGCCCGAGCACGAACTTTCGCGAGCAAGCTCGCTCCTACATGTCAGCCGCGCCGCGGCGGCTCGGAGCCGAGGGGAACGATGGCCATTGTCAGGCGGGAAATGCAGCTGGGCTTGCCGTCCTCGCCAGCCAGTCGGATATCCCAGACATGGGTAGTACGACCGAGATGCACCGGCCGGGCCACCGCGGTGACCCGGCCGCTGCGCAGGCCACGCAAGTGGTTGGCGTTGACCTCCAGGCCGACGCAGTAGTAGCGGCTGGCGTCGATGCACAGGAAGCTGGCAGTGGAACCGAGGGTTTCCGCCAGCACCACCGACGCGCCGCCATGCAGCAGGCCATATGGCTGGTGGGTGCGCTGATCGACCACCATGCTGGCGGTCAAGGATTCGTCGTCGAAGGACTCGAAACGGATGTCCAGGCCTTCGCCAATGGTGTTCTTCAGGGATTCGTTGAGGTGTGCAAGATCGGGGAATTGTCGCCACAGGCCCATTGGGTCGCTCCTTGTGGAGGGCCGGGAGCGGTGTCCCGGCCAAACTTGATCATTCGTGCCAGACCACCGCTTCCTGGCGTTCCAGCCATTCCGGGAAGCGCTTGCCATAAGCGTCTTCAACGATATTGCGCTTGATCTTCAGCGTCGGAGTCAGGAAACCGTTGTCTACCGCCCAGATGTCCTTGACCAGCACCAGCCCATGCAGGCGCTCATGCTTGTCGAGATCGCCGTTGACCTCTTCCAGCAGGCTGCGCAGGCTGAGCTCCAGTTCTGAGCGGGCGCTGTTGGCCGCCTCCTGCCGCCCTACTTCGGACAGTACGCAGAGCGCCATGGGTTGGGGCAACCCATCGCCCACCACACAGACCTGCTCGATACGCGGATGCACCGCCAGGCGGTTCTCGATGGGTGCCGGGGCCACGTACTTGCCCTTGCTGGTCTTGAAGATTTCCTTGATGCGGCCAGTCAGGCGCAGGTTGCCCTTGGCGTCCTGCTCACCCTTGTCTCCGGTGCGCAGGTAGCCGTCCTCGGTAATGGTTTCGGCAGTTTTCGCGGGGTCCTTGAAATAGCCCTGCATCGTGGCACCGCTGCGCACCTGCACTTCACCGTCTTCGCTGATGCGCACTTCCACGCCGGGACTGTTGCGGCCAATCCAACCGGGCATCACCTCACCTTTGCGGCACAGGTGGGAGTAACCGCAGTTCTCGGTCATGCCGTAGACCTCCAGCACTTCCAGGCCTAGGCGCTGGTACCAGTTCAGCAGCGCACCGGGCACCGGTGCGGCTCCGCACAGGGCGTTTCGCACGGCATCAAGACCGAGGCCAGTGAGGACCTTGCGTCCGACGATACGACCAATGACGGGGAGCCTGAGCAAGCGATCGAGTTTTTGTGCCGACATCTTCGAATAGACACCCATCTGGAACTTGGTCCAGATCCGCGGCACGCCGAAAATGGCCGTAGGCCGTGCGCGACGCAGGTCCTCAAGGAAGGTTTCCAGACTTTCGGCGAAGAATACCGTCTGCCCGGCGTAGAGCGACCCCATCTCGACGAACATGCGCTCTGCCACATGGCATAGCGGCAGGTAGGACAGCAATCGGTCTTCCTCGCCGGTCTGAAACAGGTTCATTCCATGGTTGGCGGCGAAAGCGAAGTTGCTGAAATTGTGCATCACCCCCTTGGGCGTACCCGTGGTGCCGGAGGTATAGATGATGGTGGCGAGTTGGTCTGCAGAACCCTTGGGGCTGTCCTGGATCGGGTTGACGGCCTGCAGGTCGGCCCAGCTGAAATCGAAGGTGCCTTCGGGGTGGATCGGCAATGCAACGGTCGGCACGCCTTCGGGCACACCACCGGCCATGGCTGGCCAATCGTCGAGCTTGCCGATGAAGGCCAGCGCCGACTCGGAATGCTCCAGCACCTGGTGGACCGATTCGGCTGTGAGGTTGGGATACAGAGGAACGGATACGTGGCCAGCCATCCAGATGGCGAAGTCGGCGACGATCCAGTGAGCGCAATTCTTGGAGATGATCGCAATGCGGCTGCCCTGGGGCAGGTCGCGACCGCGGAGCCAACTGGCGGCCCGGCGGGCTTGTTCGCCCACTTCGGCCCAGGTCAGCTCCTCGATCCTGCCGCCACCAAGTGGCTGGACCAGATAGCGTTTGTTCGGATGACGAGCTTCACGCTCAAAAAAAACTTCAAGCGGCAAACGGACTGCATCAGCCACAGGGCCTCCTCCTTTGTTCTTTTTGTGGGGGACAACCAAGCACTTGCTTGGGCGACTATTCCACGCACCCGGAGGAGGCGCAAGTTAAGAAATGTTGCGAATCGTCAGTGATGGCGAACGTGATGGATGGTGCGCAGTGACATCAGTCCGGGGATGAGGAGATCACCCTCCAGCTCGGCAAGGCTGGCCGTTCCCATGGGCAAGGGCTCCTGGCGATGGCCGTGGATCAGCAAGCCCGCCAGGTCGCTGACAAAGGGATTGTGGGTGACCAGCAGGAGATCCTGCTCGCTGCGTTCAGCGAGGAAATTCAGCGCCTCGCGCGGATCGCTATCGGGTGTGAGCCAGGGTGCGGTGCCAACGGCACCGCTGAATCCCAGCGCATCACGAACCAGTTCGGCGGTTTGCTGCGCCCTCACATAAGGGCTGGCGAGAATCGCGCTCAGCGGTCGCCCGGCAAGCTGGGCGGCGCTGTGCAGCACGTCCTTGCGGCCGTGGCGTGTGAGTTCGCGCTCCGCATCGGTTCGGGCACGGGGTTCGGCCTCGCCATGACGCAGGAGCCAGAGCCTCATAGCCTGGGCTCTTCGTCACGTACCGGATGGGCCGCGGGCGGTACCGCGTGCGGCGTCTCGCCCTCGGGAGCACGAGCCGCGGGCCAGTCGCCGAAGGGCCAGGGCTTTTCTTCGGTATTGAAAGTGCCGAAGCGGCCAATCTGCGCCAGGTACTGGCTCAGGCTATCGCCAAAGGACAGCAGCCCCGCATTGGGCGCCCCGTAGAAGGCACGGTAGCCAAGTTGCAGCAGAACCACGGCGCCCAGCACGATCTCGGCCAGTTGCCAGACGATGACGAAGATCAGCATCCACAGAACGCGCAGCAGGATGTGCTCGCGTTGCAGGTCTTCGCGCTCTTCACTCATGGGGAATCTCCTTGTCCGAAGCGGTGATGGTCCTGGGCCTAGAAGCCCGAGGTTGGGATGAAATCTACGTCCGTCTTGGGCTCGCCGCGCATCAGCAACTCGATCACCTGAGCCAGCGTACGCCCCTCGAAAAGGATGGCATGCAGGCCAGCGACCAGCGGCATGTAGACCTGCAGCTCCTCTGCACGGGTCTTGAGTACCTTGAGCGTGTTGACGCCTTCGGCGACCTCGCCAAGGCGCGCGACAGCGTCTTCCAGGGAAAGGCCCTCGCCCAGCGCATAGCCGACCTGGTAGTTGCGGCTCTTGGGCGAGGAGCAGGTGACGATCAGGTCGCCGACGCCGGCAAGGCCGAGGAAGGTCATGGGATTGGCACCCAGCTTGACGGCGAAGCGGGTCATCTCCGCCAGGGCGCGGGTGATCAGCATGCTCTTGGTGTTCTCACCCATATCCAACGCGGCGGCCATGCCGGCAATGATGGCGTAGACGTTCTTCAGCGCACCGCCCAGCTCGACGCCGAAGCGATCCTGGCTGGCGTAGACGCGGAAAGTACGGCCATGCAACGCGGACTGCACCCGCTTGCACAGCTCGGTGTCCTCACTGGCGACCACGGTGGCGGTCAGCGCATGGTCGGCGATTTCCTTGGCCAGGTTGGGACCCGAGATCACGCCGATGCGTGCATCCGGGGCCACCTCTTCGAGAATCTGGCTCATCAGCTTGAAGCTCTGCGCCTCGATGCCCTTGGTGGTGCTGACCAGCAGCTTGCCGGCCAGTTGGCCGGCCACCGGCTCCAGAGCCTTGCGCAGCGCGCTGGACGGTAAGGCAACGAAGACCAGCTCGCAATCGGCGAGGACCGCGGACAGGTCCGTATCCGGCTCAACGCCGGGCAGGATTTTCACGCCCTTGAGATAGCGCGGGTTTTCGCGCTGTGTACGGATCGCCTCGGCCTGATCCGGGTCGCGCATCCAGTGGCGCACGCGCTGGCCATTTTCGGCCAGCAGATTGGCAATGGCGGTGCCGAAGCTGCCGCCGCCTAGCACCGCGACGGGTTGCTGTTCAGTCATAACGGATCCATGTAGGCCATTGGAGTGGCGAATTCACGCATTATACGGAGGCGCCGCCGCCCAGCCAGCCTCTATCCAGAGCCATTGCACTGGCAAAGCAATCGTCCTCGGTTAAGATGCCGCAGTTTTTTTGGCGTCAAGGGAACCCTATTCGTTCCCTGGCATCCTCCGGATATCTAAATTTCCCCCAGCATTGGGGCATATCGGGACTAAAGTTCCTGCATAGTTCCGCTTCATGGACGACCCCGCATCGAGGCAAAAGGAAGATGTGCCGACCCTCCCCCAGACTCCCGAACTCTCCTGCCGCCGACGGAGAGTCGCGCCTATGACCTTGCGGCGCCGCTGGGACATCCATACCCGCACCCAGTTGATCAGCCTCGGACCGGCCCTGCTGCTGACCCTGCTGCTCACCGGCTTCTTCACCTTCGCTCGCCTCCAGGACCTGCGCCAGGAGCTGAACCACACCGGCCAACTAATCGCCAGCCAGCTCGCCCCGGCGGCGGAGTACGGCGTTGTCACAGGGAACCTGGAGGTCCTGGAAGGCCTTCTCCAGGCCAGCCTGGGTACGCCCCATGTGCGCTTCCTCGAAGTGCGCGACCGCGCCGACAACATCCTGGTGTACCTGGAACAACAGGACAGCTTGGAAAAGACCGGCTCCCAGGTGGAAGTGTTCCACGCGCCCATCCTCCAGCAGCAGATGCACCTTCAGGCCCGGCGCACCCTGGCCAATGGAGACGGCCGTAGCAATGACGGCAATTACCTGGGCCGTGTCGTCGTCGGTATGTCCAACGACGCCTTCAGCAGTCGCCAGCAGGAAATCCTCCTCAAAGCGACGGTGCTGGCCCTGATCGCTCTCCTGCTCACCTTCCTTCTAGCGCGCCGACTGGCCACACGCCTGTCGCAGCCCATCAGTGCGATGGGGGACGCGGTCAAGGCCATTCAGGAGGGTAACTACAACGCCAGCCTGCCCGTAGTGGATGACAGCGAACTGGGCGACCTCAGTCGGCATATCAACAATCTGGCCAGCGGCCTTGAAAAGGCCAGCCAGGAACAGCAACAGGCCATGGGCCAACTGATCAAGGCGCACGAAGAGGCGGAGATGGCGAACCGCGCCAAATCCGACTTTCTGGCGATGATGAGCCACGAACTGCGCACTCCCATGAATGGTGTCCTGGGCATGCTGCAGTTACTGGAAACCACCGAGATGACCGAGGAGCAGGCCGAGTACGCGGCATTGGCCACGGAGTCCACGGAGCACCTGTTGAAGGTGATCAACGACATCCTCGACTTCTCTCGCATAGAACGCGGCGCACTTGAACTGGAGCGCATCCCGTTCAACCTGCTGGATCTGATCCTGGGATCAGTACAGGTGTTCCAACACAGTGCGCAGCAGCGCGGGCTGACCCTGACCCTCGACACCCAGGACGGTCTGGAGCGTGTCGAAGCCCACGGCGACCCGACGCGACTGCGGCAGATTCTCGTCAACCTGGTAGGTAATGCCCTCAAGTTCACGGAAGAAGGCGGCATCAGGGTGGAAACACGCTGGCAGGCACTGGACAGCGAAGTGCTCTGGCTCACCTGCGCGGTGCACGACAGCGGTATCGGCATCCCGCCGGATCGCCTGGAGCATATGTTCGACGCCTTCCAACAAGCCGATCACTCGATTTCCCGTCGCTATGGCGGCACGGGGCTCGGCCTGCCCATCGCACGTACCCTTGCCGAGCGCATGGGCGGCACCTTGAGGGCCGAAAGCCACGAAGGTTCAGGGTCGACCTTCACCCTGGAAATTCCCCTGCCATTCCGCCCCCAGGGCGCGGAAGCCCTGACCAATCAGACGCAGGAGCATGGCGAAGGCACTGGTCAGCACGTCCTGCTGGTGGAAGACAACCCGGTGAACCAGACGGTGATCGAGGCCATGCTGCGCAGCCTGGGCTATCAGGTCAGCCTGGTTGGCGATGGCGCCCAGGCAGTGCACCAGGCTTCACGTCACCACTATTCGGCGATTCTCATGGACTGCCGCCTACCTGTGCTCGACGGCTACGAAGCTACACGCCAGATTCGCCAGATGAATGGTGGCGCAACGCTGCCAATTATCGCCCTGACAGCCAACGCCCTACAGGGCGACCGCGAAGCCTGCCTGGCGGCGGGCATGAACGACTACCTGGCCAAGCCCTTCAAGCGCGCTGATCTGTTGCGAGTAATGCAGCGCTGGCTGAGCAGGCCGTCGGACTAAAACGGTTGGTGCCGTTTCCAGACATTCGTCGAGTGTTCCGGGATGTTAAAGTGCTCCACGATTTGCGAGCGGGATGTCCCTGGCACGCCCTTGCGGCAGGCCTTTGTCACTCAGGTGCACGACTGTGCTCGCCACTCTGTGACTTTCACCGCAACGCAACAGTCTATGACTAGTCTGTCGTCCGACGCCCCCAACAAAGGCCACGGCAGAAGGATGAATGCAAAGCCCTGTGCCAGACGGGGACCATTGAGGAGCTCGCATGACCAAACAAAACGCCTATACCCGGGAAGACCTCCTGCGCTGCAGTCGCGGCGAGCTGTTCGGCCCTGGTAATGCGCAACTGCCCGCCCCCAACATGCTGATGATCGATCGCATCGTGCATATCAGCGAAACCGGCGGGAAGTACGGCAAAGGCGAGATCGTCGCCGAGCTCGATATCAACCCGGACCTGTGGTTCTTCGCCTGCCATTTCGAAGGCGACCCGGTCATGCCCGGTTGCCTCGGCCTCGACGCCATGTGGCAGCTGGTTGGTTTCTACCTCGGCTGGCAGGGTAACCCCGGCCGTGGCCGTGCCCTGGGCTCCGGCGAAGTCAAGTTCTTCGGCCAGGTGCTGCCGTCCGCGAAAAAGATCACCTACAACATTCACATCAAGCGCACTATTAATCGTTCGCTGATCCTCGGCATCGCCGATGGCACCGTTGCCGTCGACGGCCGCGAGATCTACAGCGCCGAAGGCCTGCGCGTTGGCCTGTTCACCTCTACCGACAGCTTCTGAAGGACATCCGCATGCGTCGCGTCGTGATCACTGGCCTGGGCATCGTTTCCTGCCTGGGTAATGACAAAGCCACTGTTTCCGCCAACCTGCGCGCCGGCAAGGCCGGTATTCGCCACAACCCGTCCTATGCCGAGATGGGACTGCGCAGCCAGGTGTCCGGCTCAGTCAACCTGAACCTGGAAGAGCTGATCGATCGCAAGCTCTTCCGTTTCATGGGTGATGCCGCTGCCTATGCCTACCTGGCCATGCAGCAGGCCATCGAAGACGCCGGCCTGACCGCCGAGCAGATCTCCAATCCGCGCGTGGGCCTGATCGCCGGCTCCGGCGGCGCTTCCACCGTCAACCAGATGGAAGCCATCGACACCCTGCGCGAAAAGGGCGTCAAGCGCATCGGCCCATACCGTGTGACCCGCACCATGGGCAGCACTGTTTCGGCGTGCCTGGCCACTCCCTTCCAGATCAAGGGCGTGAACTTCTCCATCTCCTCGGCTTGCGCCACCAGCGCACACTGCATCGGCCAGGCCATGGAGCAGATCCAGCTGGGCAAGCAGGACATGGTCTTCGCCGGCGGCGGTGAAGAAGAACATTGGAGCCAGAGCTGCCTGTTCGACGCCATGGGCGCCCTGTCCACCCAGTACAACGAGACTCCCGAGAAGGCCTCCCGCGCCTACGACGCCAAGCGTGACGGTTTCGTCATCGCCGGCGGCGGCGGCATGGTGGTGGTCGAGGAGCTGGAACACGCCCTCAAGCGTGGCGCCAAGATCTACGCGGAAATCGTCGGCTACGGCGCGACTTCCGACGGCTACGACATGGTTGCCCCGAGTGGCGAAGGCGCCATCCGCTGCATGCAGCTGGCGCTGTCCACCGTCGACACGCCGATCGACTACCTGAACACCCACGGCACTTCCACTCCGGTGGGCGACGTTGCCGAAATCCGCGGCGTACGCGCTGTGTTCGGTGACAAGGCCCCTGCCATCAGCTCCACCAAGAGCCTCTCCGGCCACTCCCTGGGCGCAGCAGGCGTACAGGAAGCGATCTACTGCCTGCTGATGATGGAAGGCAAGTTCATGGCCGGTTCCGCCAACATCGACGAGCTCGACCCGGAAGTGGCCGATCTGCCGATCCTGCGTGAGACCCGCGAGAACGTTCAGATCGACACCGTCATGTCCAACAGCTTCGGCTTCGGCGGCACCAACGCCACCCTGGTGCTGCGCCGCTTCAACGGCTGACGGCTCCTGCGGTACCGAAAAGGCCCGTATCCCACCGGATACGGGCCTTTTCCTTTCTGTCCGCCCCACCGTTGAACAGCACCATCGCCTACACACTCGCGTAGCTAAGTTCGACGATGCCGTGCTCAATGCCGGGATGGTGGCCTGTGGGGACCTTACAGGCGACATTGACACCCGTGGTCGCGAGGAGTCCGCCCAACTGATGCAGGCGCTGCAGCAGACTTCCGCGGCCAGCCAGGAGCTCTCTCGCCTGGCGCTGGACTTCAACGGCATGATCGGGAAATTCGTAGTCTGAGCCGGACACCACAAGGGCGCCCGAAGGCGCCCTTTTCATTTCCCTGTGATCAGGCCGCCTCGCGGCCGTCGCTCGCTTTGTCACGGCTACCGACGCGCGGCAGCAACATGGGCACCTTCTGCCGGTAGTCGGCGTACTCGGGATGCTCGCGCAGCAGGTCGCGCTCTTCCAGTTGGATGGCGGCCAGTATGTAGATGCTGGTCACTACCGCGAACAGCAGATGGGTCGCAGTCATGGTCGGCGTCGCCCAGAAGCACAGGAACCATCCCAGGTACAGCGGATGCCGCACCAGCTTGTAGGCACCAGGCATCTTGAACTCCAGCGCCGTGTAGGGCTTGCCCAGCAGGTTCAGCCAGACCTGGCGCAGTCCGAACAGATCGAAGTGGTTGATCAGCAAGGTAGCGTAGAACACCAACGCCCAGCCGAAACCGAAGGTGGCGCCCAGCACCAGACGACCGGAGCGGTTCTCGATGTTCCAGATCTCGCCACCCAGGGGCTGCCAATAGCTGTACAGCATGATCAGCGCCAGGCTGGAAAACAGTACGTAGGTGCTGCGCTCGGCTGCAGGCGGAATCCACTGGGTCCACCAGGCCTTGAAGGCCGGGCGGGCCATCAGACTGTGTTGGACGGCGAAGATGGCCAGCAGCAGTACGTCGATTCCAAGGGCGGCCCAGAACGGCAAGCGCGGATCACCATCCAGGGTGCGCGGAGCAAATGGCAAGTTGGCAACGAAGCCGATGGAGTAGACGAAGGTGGCGAAGAAGATCAGGTAACTGATCAGGCCGTAGAAGAAAATCGAAACGCGCTTGAAGTAGGTGAACATGATGCGCTCCTGCCTGGGGTTCTGGTCGGCGACAACTCTCCGCCTTGGAAACCAGCTTGGGCCCGGCCTGTATCAGCCCTATGGCTGACAGCGCTCAGTTTGTTTCCGCTTTGTATCCGCTCCCCGGGTTTCCCAGCCAGGCATGCAACAGTTGATGCAAGCGCTGCTGGTTCAGGGGCTTGGTCAGCAATGCCTTGACCCCTTGCTGCTGCACCTCGCTCTCCAGCAACGAGTCGCTGAACCCCGTATAGAGCACGATGGGCAGGTCCGCGCGGGACGCCAGCAGGCGCCTTGCGAGCTGCAGGCCGGAAAGGCGCGGCATGCTCTGGTCGAGGATGGCGAAGTCCCAGGCGTAGGGGTCGGCGCAGAGCAGCTGGCTGGCTTGCTCGGCGTCACAGAAGATACTTGTCTCCAGCCCCCAGCCCTCCAGCAGCTCTCCCATGAACTCGGCCACCGTGGCGTCGTCGTCTACCACCGCCACGCGTCCGCTCAGAGCCGACCGCAACAGCGGGCGCTCAGTTGTCGGCGCACTCGTCGTGTCCGCGGCGACGGCTGGGCCGTGGGCTGGCATCAGCACCCTGAAGGTGGCGCCCTGCCCAGGTGCGCTGTCCAGATGGATATGGCCACCGTACTCATGGACGATGCCATGCACCATGGACAGCCCCATGCCGCTACCCTGCCCACTGGCCTTGGTCGAGAAGAACGGCTCGAATATCTGCGCCCGCAACGCCGGATCGATTCCCGGCCCGCTGTCGCTCACGGTGAGCGCAACGTAGGGACCCTTGATTCGTTGCTGACAGGAAGCGCAGGTGCCCTCCAGCTCCTGCTGGCACAGGCTCACCCGCAATTGGCCGACACTGCCCATGGCATCCCGGGCGTTGATGCAGAGATTCATCAGCACCTGCTCCAGCTGCACCGGGTCCGCCAACACCTGCGGCAGGTCGTGGTCCAGTTTCACCTCCAGCTCGACGGTCGCCGGCAAGGTCGACTCCACCAGACGAATGAAATTCCCCAGCAGGAGGTCCAACGCCACCACCTGCGGCTTGCCGCGGCTGCCACGGCTGAAAGTGAGCATCTGCTGAATCAGGTCGCGAGCCTTTTCCGCCGAGCGCTGCACCCGCGACAGGTATTTGCCGAGTCGCTCGTCGCCGCCCTGCTCCGCCAACTCCTGGGCCATCACGGTATAGCCGAGCATGCTGGTCAGCAGATTGTTGAAGTCGTGGGCAATACCTCCCGTGAGGTGCCCAATGGCCTCCATGCGCTGGGCCTGGCGCAACTGCTGTTCCAGCCGGGCGCGCTCTTCTTCGGCCTGGGTGCGTTCAGTGATGTCGCGCAGATAGCAGATGAAACGTGGTCCCTCATCTCCTGGCACCTGGGTCAGAGCCAGTTCAGCGGCGAACTCACGGCCATCGGCACGCTGGGCCATCACTTCCATACGTTTGCCGAGGAAGGCACCGTGCCCGGTCTGCAGGTAGTGTTCCAGAGCGTGCTCGTAGGCTTCGCGGAAACGTGGCGGGATGATCAGTTTCAGCAGCGAGTGGCCCAGCGCCTGTTCGCGGCTGATGCCGAAGCACTGCTCGGCCGCCGGGTTGAAGGCCAGCACCCGACCGGCCTCGTCCATGCTGATGAAGCAGTCCAGGGCGGTATTGGTAATGGCCCGATACTGAATTTCGCTGGCCCGCAAGGCCTGCTCGGCCTCCTTGCGCTGGGTGATTTCGCGGGTGATGCCAAGGATGCGGTCTATGCCGCCGATGGCCACGCGCTTGAGCAGCACTTCATCCCAGTGCAGGCTGCCGTCGCGATTGCGCCGGTGCCATTCGAAACGCTGCATCTGGCCGGCAGCGGCACGGGCCAGGTAGCCGGCCGCTTCCTTGCCGGTATAGGGCGAATAGCCGGCGCTGAACGCGTCGATCTCCAGCTTGAGCATTTCCTCGTAGCTGTAGCCATAGGCACGGCATGCCTTGGGGTTTACGTCCACCAGGCCGCCACTCTCGATATCGTGGACGAAGATGGCGTCCTCCGAGGTATCGAAGATCGCCCGGTAGCTGGCCTCGGCCTCCAGGCGCTCTATCTCTGCCGCAGCCCGTACCGAGAAGATGCGCAGCACCGACTCCACCTTGTCGCGGTCGCTCATCGGTCCCGTGCGCCCCGCGGCAATCAACCCCAGCGGGCGGCCATCACTGGCAAAAAGCGGGAAGCCGGCGTAGCTGTCGACGCCGAAAGAGGCCAGTACTTCATCGCCGGGGTAGGAGCTGCGCAAGTCGCGGGGCACGAAATGGAAACTGCGGCCGAATACCTCGGCGCAGGGCGTGCTCTTCAAGTCATAGGTCGCGTTCTGGTGCAGCTTGCCCTCGTAGTAGAGCGCGAGCGTGGTAAGGCGATGCGGTCCCTCGTCGCTGATGCGGCTGACGAAGGCGAAGTCGGCATTCAGCGAGCGCACCATGTAGCGCGCGATCGCCTCGAACACCTCATTACCGGTCGCGGCGGACACACCCAGGGCAACGAAGCGCAGGACTTCCTCCAGGCTCTTGCGCGAGCTGATGTCGGTGGAAATGCCGCAGATGGCGCTGACCCGCCCCTCGCTATCGAACAGCGGGAACTTGTTCGACAGGTAAGTACGAATGCTGCCGCCCATTGGCACTTGCTCTTCGAACTCGAGCTCATGGCCAAGCTGGATCACCCGCAGGTCGTTGGCCCGTAGAACGTCGGCAATTTCCTTGGGGAAGAATTCGTGATCGGTGTGCCCCAGCACGCGTTCGGCACGCACCTTGAACAGGCGCTCGAACGACCGGTTGACCAGCACCAGACGGCCGTCCAGGTCCTTTACATAGATCACCGCGCTGCTGTTATCGACGATCTGTCGCAGGTGATGCTCTTCGGCACTGATGGTGAAGTGACGGGTCAATGGCTGGCTCACCGGTGGGCCCTCCGGGGGAAGCGGACTGCCTGAGTATAGAGACAGCCTGCCCTTCTCCGGAGGGCATCCGGGACCATTGAAACAATTGAAACAAAGCGCTGACGTGGGGGCGAATTGTGGTTTTAGCCCGGCACGAACATGTACCCCACGCCACGTACGGTGCGGATGATCTGCGGCTTGTCCGGGTCCGCTTCCAGCTTACGGCGAAGGCGCGCAATGCGAATATCGATGGAGCGGTCGAAGGGGTTCCAGTCGCGATGCTGAGTCAGATTCAGCAACTGGTCGCGGGAAAGCGGACGGTTGGGCCGCTGGGCGAAGGCCTGGAGCAGGTCGAACTCCATGGCGGTCAGGGGAATTTCCTCGCCCGCCGCATTGAATAGCTGACGGCTCTGCAGGTCGAGACGGCAGAGGCCGAGTTGCAGGCAGGGATTGTCGCTTTCCGTGGCGGGCATGGCCGCAGGTGCAGGGGCACGGCGATAGCGCCGTAGCACGGTCTTGAGCCGTGCCAGCAGCTCCCTCGGGTCGAAGGGTTTGGCCACGTAGTCGTCAGCGCCCACTTCCAGGCCGACGATGCGATCCAGCGGCGTGCCTGCACCGGACACCATGATCACCGGTAAGTCGTGATGCTCGCGCAGGTAGCGCGCAAGGCTGAGGCCATCCTCGCCGGGCAGCCCGACATCCAGTAGCACCAGGTCGGGTAGCGCCTCGGCCAGCCGCGCACGCATCTGGCGGCTGTCGGCCACGGCGTGGACCTGGTAGCCCTGGCCGCCGAGGTAATCCAGCAACAACTCGCGGATCGCCTCGTCGTCATCCACCACCAGAATGCTGATCTGTTCGGCCATGGGCCCGCGCCTCGCGCCTGCTTCAGACCCAGCGACTATAGCGCGCCACGGCGACGCACGCGGAATCAGCGGACGGTGAAGCTCTGTTCGGCCAGCAGGCGGTCCGCCTGGAAGACCATGAAGCGCCACTCACCCGGCACCACTTCATAATGCTCGGTGAACTCGAAGGCCATCACGTCAGTGGGTGCGCCAGGTGCCATCTTCTGCTCCACCACGAACTTGTCGTGGCGCTTGCCATCCGGCGTGACCACGCCGGGGGTGAGGTAGAGCAGGGTCAGCGGTGCGTCCTTTTCCTGCTTGCCAAGCAGTGTGTAGCGCATGCCGAACTTGGTACCGAGCTTGGCCGGGATTTCGTCGGTCTGCTCGATGGTCTGGTTGCTGCGAGTCAGCACGCGCTCGCCCGGCTGGTAGTCCTGGTACTGGGATTCGAAGATGCCGTACTCCACCGGGCCATCCACTCGCACATCAGCCAGGGCAACGCCGGAGGCCAGGCCGAGGGCCACGAGTGCTGTCATTCGAAAGGGGATCATGTCGCGCTCCTTGTTTGCGGTGGCGCGAGGTTATGACGTGCCCATGACATCCTTGTGACAGGCTCACTGCGTGCGATCGCTCCGGTGCCTGGCTGGTAGTACGGCGAGGAAATTGTCCCGCGCCACCTTGCGCGCCACCGCCTCTGGCAAGGCGTCGAGAAAGACATCGTAGGCCGTCAGGTAGTCACCCAGCCCGTCGAAACGCCCCACCACGTCCGAGCCCAGCATGAAGCGGTCCGGATACCGTTCCACCAGCTTTAGCCAACGGCGAACCGGCTTGCCGTCGGTGTCCAGCAGATAGGGTTTCAGCACGCTCCACGACAAGTCGATGTAGAGGTTTGGATAGGCCCCGAGAAGCCGGTCCAGAGCGGGCAGGAGGAACTCCATCTTCGTCTGGTGACGGTGTATTTCCATGCTGGAGCCTGCATGGGCCCAGATGAAGCGCACATGGGGATGATTGCGCAGTGGCTCCTCCACTTCCTGCAAGTAGAGCGGGTTGCGCTCGCGCTTGGAGGTGATATTCGAGTGCAGCAGCACCGGCAGGTCGTACTCGGCCGCCAGATGATAGATGCGGGTCATGGCCTCATTGTTGGCGCGTGGCGTGTCGCCATCGATCAGGGCCGTGAGGTCGTCGTGTCGGGTGAACACTTCACCGATGCCCTGCCAGAGCCCTGGGTCCAGCTCCAGCATTCGGCGAATGTGCGCATCGGAATTCTTGTCGTTGGGGTTGAAGCCACTCAGGAAAGGGTGGAAGCGCTTGCGCTGCTCGGCGGGCAGTTGCTTCACCGCAGCGGCCACTTGCACATCCGTGGCGCTGTACCAGTAGGCACCGGCATCGTCCCCGGCGTAGTAACGCGGCCGCTTGGGCTCGTCCTCGTGCCACTTCTTGGCCACCGGAATGCCGGAAATCATCACATGGTCGATGTTTGCCTTGTCCATCGCCTTCACCAATGACTTCATTCCATCGCTTTCCTGGAAGAAATCCACGTAATGGAGATGGGCATCGCTGAAGCGATACTCACGCGCTTCGCCCGGCATGGTGACCGCCAGCAGCAGCGCGGCAAGACTGGTCCTCAGTCGGTACAAGACACTTCCTCCGGAAAAGCTGAGCGACTGTAGACCGGCTTCGGTGCGCGTGCGTTCAACGCGCGCGCCCTGCTGCCGGCCGCCGCCCTTTGCGTTAGCCTAGCCGGGACTCGATCCGTCCATCGGCCAGGAGGCCCTCCATGACTATCCGTCTCACCCGTGATTCCGCCATCGGCACCCGCCAGCGCATCGAACTGGACGGCAAGGCACCTCTGTTCACCGACCTGCCGACCGAGCTGGGTGGCGCAGGTGCAGACCCTGAGCCGCATGACTACTTCGATGCAGCCCTGGGCAGCTGCAAGGCGCTGACCGTGACCTACTACGCCCAGAAGAACGGCATCCCGCTGACGGGGGTGGACGTCGACGTTACCCGCGACGACAGCGAAGAACGCAAGGGCCACTATCGGCTGGATGTGAAGTTGACCCTGCGCGGCGCCCTCACCGATGAGCAGCGCGCCACCCTGCTGCGTATCGCTGACAAGTGCCCGGTACACAAGCTGATGACCCAGGTGGAAGTAAGCATCGCAACGCGCCTTGCCGAAGGCGACTTCAGTCAGTAAACCCTGTAGGAATCCTGAGCATGAGCATCCTCATCATCCGACCCCGCGCCGAAGAAGTCGCCGGGCAACCCATCCTCCGTCCGTTACCTTCGGCCCAGTGCCGTAGCGTCGGACCCTTCGTGTTCTTCGATCACATGCTGGAGGCCGACTATGCGCCGGGGACGGGTATGGATGTGCGCCAGCATCCGCATATCGGCCTGTCCACCCTCACCTACCTGTTCGAAGGCGAACTACAACACAAGGACAGCCTGGGGTCTGACCAGTTGGTGAAACCGGGCGATGTCAGCTGGATGACGGCCGGCCGCGGCGTCGCCCATGTCGAGCGCACGCCGGCGAACCTGCTGGCCAGCGGCTCCCGTGCCCATGGCCTTCAAGTATGGCTGGCCCTGCCCAAGGCCTCCGAGGACTGCGAACCCAGCTACAGCCATCACCCGGCATCCAGCCTGCCTCAACAGGAAGCACTCGGCGCGCGTATACGCCTGATCGCCGGAACGGGCTTCTGCCTGGAATCACCCGTACCGGTGCTCTCCCCTACCCTCTACGCCGATCTGCAACTGGAAGCCGGCGCCACGCTGACCATCCCTTGCGAACATCCCCAGCGCGCGCTGTACCTGCTGGAGGGTGAAGCCTTGCTGGACGAGCAGACGCTGGAGCCACGCAGCCTGGTGGTTTTGCCCGAAGGCGAGGAGTTTGTGCTTGCCGCATGTAGCAGCTGCCAACTGGTGATGATCGGTGGTGCTCCGCTGGATGGTCCGAGGAGGATGAACTGGAACTTCGTATCCAGCAGCCCCGAGCTGATCGAAAACGCGCGCAGCCGTTGGGCAGCCGGCGACTGGCCGACCGTGCCGGGCGAGACCAGCCGCATCGAACTGCCGCGCTGATCGGCTCGCCCTGCACCTGTTTGGGCCTCGCCCCTAAACGAAGACCTCGTCCAGCAGCGCATACATTGCGGTGAATGCGCGCCGCGATACCTTTTCGTTGTACTGCGCGGTTCCCGGGTTGTTGGCGGCAGGATCGGTGAACGAATGCACCGCGCCGCCAAAGCTCAGTAATTGCCAATCCACGCCCGCCTCCCCCATCTCCCTGGCAAACGTCGGCAGTTGCTCACGGGGTACCAGCGGGTCTTGGGCGCCATCCAGCACCAGCACGGCGCCCTGGATATTGCGGGCATCATCGGGGTTCGGGGTATCCAGTGCGCCATGAAATGACACGGCAGCCTTGAGCGGCGCTCCAGCCCGGGCCAGCTCCAGCGCACAGGTGCCGCCAAAGCAGAAACCGAAAGCCGCCAGCCGTGTGCCATCCGCCGGCGCCAATTCCTGGCTGCGCAAAGCGTCAAGGGCCACTAGCAGGCGTCGACGCAGCAACGCGCGATCCTGCTTGAGCGGCAGCATGGCGGCGCTGGCCTCCGCGGTACTCGCCGGCCTCACCGTCGCCCCATAAATATCGACCAGCAACACGCGAAAACCCCGGCCGGCCACCTGGCTGGCCAGCTCGCGCGCACCATCGCTGACACCGAACCAATTGGGCGCCATCAACAGCCCGGGACGCGGGGCCATGTCAGCCGCGTCGAACAATAGGCAGCCTTCGAATGCCAGGCCATCGACGGTATAGCCAAGCGACCGGGACTGGATTTGCGTCATGGATTACCTTGCTCCGGTAAAGACTTCATCGAACAGGTCGTTCATGGCCTGGTAGGCCCGTGCGGCGACCTTGGGATTGTATTCATTGCGACCCGGCACATTGGCCTCGCGATCGGTAAAGGAATGCACCGCACCGCCGTAGCTGACCAATTGCCAGTCTGCCTTCGCGGCCGTCATTTCGGCGCTGAAGGCATCCACCTGATCCTTGGGTACCGCTGGATCGTCGGCGCCATGCAGCACCAGCACCGGTGCGCGAATATTGCGGGCATCGGCCGGATTGGGGGTATCGAGGTTGCCATGGAAGGATACGAAGCCCTTCAGCGGAGCCCCTGAACGCGCCAGTTCAAGCACGCTGCCACCACCGAAGCAGAACCCGATCGCACCGAGGCTCGCCACGTCCAGCGGCACTTTCTCGCCCTGCTTGCGGAGTACCTCCACACCGGCCTGGGCGCGCTTGCGCATCAATGGACGATCGCCACGCACGGCAGTAGCCGCAGCCTTTGCCTCTTCCGGATTGCTCGGTCGGATGCCCTTGCCGTACATGTCGGCGATGAAGATCACATAGCGTTGTCCGGCAATCTCCTTGGCCTGTTCAGCTGCAGCCGGCGTCACTCCAAGCCAGTTGGGCACCATCATCAAGCCGGGGCGCGGTGTCTTCACGGTATCGTCGTAGACCAGCGTGCCCTCGAAGGCCTTGCCATCGATCTCATAGGGAACCGCCTGGGTGACCATAGCCGCCCAGGCGGGGCCGGTGAATGCGAACAACAGCGAAGAAAGCAGCAAACGGTTCATGGAGTGCTCTCCTTTCCTGGGGAAATGACCAAGGTTAGACAGTCCTGTGGCGCAAACCGTCCTACCGCTTTCATTGCCTGGAATTTCAGCCTGGCCCGATGTGTGGCATTCATTCGCCAAGGGCGACGCAGCTACACCAAGACGCTGCTTGTCGTACCTGCGATCCGGTTGGCGAGTGAACTCGACCCAAGAAGAGCCGGCGTTAATCCCGGACAAAGAAAAGGCCCGCATTTGCGGGCCTTTTCCTTACCTTCCAACAGTCAGGCGGAGAGCTCCACCAGCAGCTTGTTCAGGCGACGCACGTAGGCAGCCGGGTCCTTCAGGCTGTCGCCTGCGGCCAGGGCAGCCTGGTCGAAGAGGATGTGCGACAGCTCGCCGAAGCGGTCCTCGTCCTGCTCGCCATCGAGCTTCTCGATAAGCGGGTGGGCCGGGTTGATCTCGAATATCGGCTTGGAGTCCGGTACTTTCTGGCCGCTGGCTTCGAGGATCTGGCGCATCTGCAGGCCCAGGTCCTGTTCGCCGATGGCGAGGATCGCCGGAGAGTCGGTCAGGCGGTGCGACACGCGCACTTCCGAGACTTCTTCACCCAGCGCGGTCTTGAGACGCTCGATGAGCCCCTCCTTGGTCTTGGCGACTTCTTCCTGGGCCTTCTTGTCCTCTTCCGAGTCCAGCTTGCCGAGGTCGAGATCGCCACGTGCGACGTCAACGAAGCCCTTGCCGTCGAAGTCGGAGAGGTAGCTCATCAGCCATTCGTCGATGCGGTCGGTGAGCAGCAGCACTTCGATGCCTTTCTTACGGAAGACTTCCAGGTGCGGGCTGTTCTTCACCTGCGAATAGCTCTCGCCAGTGAGGTAGTAGATCTTGTCCTGGCCTTCCTTCATGCGACCGATATAGTCGGCCAGGGAAACGCTCTGCTCGCCCGAATCGTCGCTGGTGGCAGCGAAACGCAGCAGGCCGGCGATCTTCTCCTTGTTGGCGAAATCCTCCGCCGGACCTTCCTTCAGCACCTGGCCGAAGTTCTTCCAGAAGCCCTTGTATTGCTCGGGTTCGTTCTTCGCCAGCTTCTCCAGCATGTCCAGCACACGCTTGGTCAGCGCCGACTTCATGGAGTCGATCACCGGACCGGACTGCAGGATTTCGCGGGAAACGTTCAGCGACAGGTCGTTGGAGTCCACCACGCCCTTGATGAAGCGCAGGTAGAGCGGCAGGAACTGGTCAGCCTGGTCCATGATGAACACGCGTTGCACGTAGAGCTTCAGACCACGCGGCGCCTCGCGGTGATAGAGGTCGAACGGTGCACGGGCCGGGACGTAGAGCAGCGAAGTGTATTCCAGCTTGCCCTCAACCTTGTTGTGGCTCCAGGACAGCGGATTCTCGAAGTCGTGGGCGACGTGCTTGTAGAACTCCTGGTACTCCTCGTCCTTCACGTCGGTGCGCGGACGGGTCCAGAGCGCACTGGCGCGGTTGACGGTTTCCCACTCCTGCTCGGCCGGCGCATCCTCACCGTGATGCTCCTTCGGCAACTCGATGGGCAGGGCGATGTGGTCCGAGTATTTCTTGATGACGTTGCGCAGGCGCCAGCCGTCGGCAAACTCTTCTTCGCCGCTCTTCAGGTGCAGGACGATACGGGTGCCGCGTTCGGCCTTGTCGATGGTGGCGATGTCGAACTCGCCTTCGCCTTGAGACGACCAGTGAACACCTTCGGTGGCAGCCAGGCCGGCGCGACGGGTGAACACGTCGACCTTGTCGGCAACGATGAACGCGGAATAGAAGCCCACGCCGAACTGGCCGATAAGGTGGGAATCCTTCTTCTGGTCGCCGGAGAGGTTCTTCAGGAAGTCGGCAGTCCCGGACTTGGCGATGGTGCCCAGGTGCGCGATCACCTCGTCACGGCTCATGCCGATGCCGTTGTCCTCTAGGGTGACGGTGCGAGCCTCCTTGTCGAAGCTGACTCGGATCTTCAGCTCGGCGCCCCCTTCCAGCAGCGCGGGCGTTGCCAGCGCTTCGAAGCGCAGCTTGTCGGCTGCGTCGGAGGCGTTGGAAATCAACTCGCGGAGGAAGATTTCCTTGTTGGAATACAGGGAATGGATCATCAGGTGAAGCAGTTGCTTCACCTCGGTCTGGAAGCCCAGGGTTTCTTTTTGAGTTTCCACACTCATGGTCGTCTTACTCCACGTGGATGGCTAGAGCCGCTTACAGCGGCGGATCACATCCAGATGGGGCCTTAGACAAGGATTTCAAGTGCTTAGCGAAAGCGGAAGGAACCTCGCTCTCGATACATCACAGGCTGGGTGTCACTCGGCATGCCCGCAAGCGGTGCCCAGCCTGGCCAGCGATGCTCGCCAGAGCGGCGCTTCCGTCCGGACTCAGGGTTCGAGCAGCTCGACGTGGGATACCTCGTCGAGCTCGAAGCTGAAGCTGGCAGCCCCTGCCCCACCGAGGTTGCGACGAATCAGGACGCGGCCGTCACGATCCAGGCCGGCGAAGCGGCCTTCGGCGGTGCTACCGCGTACCGTGTACACGCGCATGCTGAGCTCCTGGTACTCGCCGGGGTCGCTCAGCAAGCGTTGCAGGGAGAAGCGCAGGCGGCGATCCAACGGACCCGCGCTGTCCGCCTGTGGCGCAGGCTCCTGCGCCTCGCCCGACGCCTGGGCGTCTGCGCTGGACACTGCCAACGGCGGGAAACTGTCACGACCCACGCGCCAGCCCCGGCTCTCGCTCTTTACCAGCTGAAGTGACAGGTGCTGGCTCTGGCCGTCGACACGAGCTTCCACCTCGACGTCCAACTCACGTGCCGGCAGGCTGACGGATGGCAGCTGGGCCAGTTCGACATCGCGGGTGACGAATCGACGTTGCAAGTAATCGCGGATCACATAGGCCAGCGTATCGCGCGAGTCGAAGGTCGTATCCACCAGGCCGTCGCGGTAGCGCAGGCGGTCGGTGAAGACTTCAAGGTGGCCGGAAAGCGTGGTCGCGAATTTCGGTGGTAGCACCAGGTGGAAGTCACCCGCCAAGCGATTCGGTGCGACCGGCTGAAGATCGAGGTGCAGCGTGTAGCCGCGGGGGATGCGCCGGGCTTCGGGCAGTTCCTGCTCTGGCAGCAGCCAACTGATTTCCACTTCCGGCTGCGGGCCGGCATCTTTGGGCAGCACATCCAGGCGCAGAGCCCCCTGCGGCTGGTTGCCCACACGGATGGTGAGCTCGCGACGGGCGTAGAAGTCCTGGCCCTCACGCAGGCTGAGAACTCCATCCACCAGTTCGGCTTGAAGCGGAGCGAAGCGCTGCCCGTTGAGTTCGCCTTTGATGCGGATATCCAGCTCGGAAACCGTCTGCTGCTCGTCAGCCAGCCAGCGCAAGCTGAAGATCGCCTGCAGTCGCTCCGGGTCCTGCGCGGCGAGCATGGTCAGGCCCACCACAAACGGTATGAAGCCCATGGCCCCGAAGGCCACGGCCTTTCGCGCGGTTCGCCAATGGTAGAGCACGTAGGCCACCGTCACCGGCGGCAGCAGGCTACCGAAGCCCCAGAAGAGGCTGGTACCGAACGCGAGCATCACCAGCCAGACGAGGCCGATGATGATCAGCAGCAGGCCACCAAGTATGAGTAACGCAACCATCGGGCTTTCCTTGTAAGCGACCGGACGCGCCTGGCACGCCTCAGGATTCGTCGACCTTGAAGTGGGCGCGCGCGGTGGCGATGGGTTCGGTCTGGGTGGTTTGCCAGGCAGTAATGGCGACGTTGGCGACACGGCGGCCTTGTCGCCAGACCTGGCATTGGACGTAGGTGTCACGATAGTGCCCGGCGCGTAGGTAATCTATCGAGAAGTCGATGATTTTGGGCATATGTGGCGTGCCCATGAACATCAGCAGATGGAGCATCGCGGCGTGCTCCATGAAGCCGGCGATCACACCGCCATGGATAGCTGGCAGGGTCGGATTGCCGATGTTGTCCTTGTTCGCCGGCAGGCGGAACACCATGTCATCCCCCAGGCGCAGGCATTCCATGCCGATCAGCTTGGCGTAGGGAATAAGGCACACCAGCGAGTCGTAATCGTTCTTCTCGTGGGCTTCGCGCACCAGGGCATTCAGATCGAGGCTCATGCCGCACCTCCCTGCTTCAGCTGTCCGGGCTTACCCATCCGCATGAATGCGCCCACCACGTGGGCGATGGGCTGGGTCGGGTCGTCCTGGTAGGCATAGCCTCGGGTGAAGATGATGTTGGGAGTAACCCGGTAGCACTCGGCAAAGCCAAAGACATCTTTGTGCGGCTCGGCCGGATGCATGTAGTCGATGCGCAGGTCCAGGGTCGGACAGATCTCGAACTCCGGCAGCACGCAAACGGTCGAAATGCCGCAGGTGGTGTCCATAAGAGTGGTAATAGCGCCACCATGGATCACGCCCGTTTCCGGATTGCCTATGATCTGCGCGCTGTAGGGTAGGCGCAGGGTCAGGCCCTGGGGAGTGGCTTCGTGCACGCTGAGACCGAGCACCTGGCAATGGCGCAGCACGGCAAGAAAGCGCTGCGCCCGTTCGATGAGGGTGTTGTCCGTCATGACTGCAACCTTGGCGGAATATGAGCAAGGAGGCGAATCATACCCTGCCCCACCTGCTTCCGCCGTGGGAGACCGCCCAGTCATGCTTTTTGCAATTAGTGCGGAACTTAGAAACCGGTCATAAACTCCAACGGCTATCGATGAGGAAAAGCCACACATGGAGGCTCAATGATGAAGAAAACCCTGTCTCTCGCCCTGCTCCTGGCTGCAAGCCTTGGTCTCGCCGCCTGCGACAAGAAGGAAGAGGCTCAGGCACCGGCTGCCCCGGCAACCGAATCCCAGCCGAGCGCACCGGCAACCGCGCCGACTCCGGCACCGGCTCCCGAGGCCGCACCGGCTCCCAGCGAACCTGCTCCGGCCGCTCCGGACACCGCGCCGACCGAGGAAAAGAGCCAGTAAGCTCCCGGCAGCAGAAACCACAAGGCCCGCATTTGTGCGGGCCTTGTCGTATCCAAGGGTATCAAAGCGCGGGGCTGAGCATCAGCAACAGGCAGCAAATCAGGCCGACGGCCCAGACCAGGCTGCGCGGGCTGGCATTGTCATTCCAGTAGAGGAACAGGTACAGGACCCGCGAGACGATGAAGATGATCGCCAGCAGGTCGACGAACCAACCGTGGGTCTGGGTGACGTGCGCCATGAGCACACCCGCGGCGAACAGCGGGAACATCTCGATGCTGTTCTGATGCGCCGCCACCGCTCGTGCGCCAAAACCCGTAAGCCGTGCCTGCTGCGCGCGCGGGTGATGATTGTCGTAGCCCCTGCCCTCCTCCCGCATGGCTTTGGCCACAGGAATCTTCGCCAGGTAGATGAGCAAGGCGGCAAAGAACAGGCACCAGAACGGAATACTCATTCGACTTTCTCCTTGGGCGCTTCCAGCGCCTGGGTCGGCGTATAGACCATCACATCCAGCACATCGGAATGGAATTCGCGCCGGTACAGCACCAGTACAACGCCGGTGGTCACAATCACGAAGAACCAGGGATTGATGAACCACGCCAGCATAGCCAGGCCGAAATAGTAGCTGCGCAGGCCGAAGTTGAACTGGTTTGCCGCCAGCGAAATGACACGGGCAGTTCGCTCTGCAAAGGCCTTTCTTTCCTGTTCGCTGACATGCTTCTCACCAATCATCGGCGCCGATCCCACGAGGATGGCGGCAAAGTTGTACTGACGCATGCACCAACTGAAGGTGAAGAAGGCATAGACGAAAACCACTGCCAGGCCCAGCAGCTTGAGTTCGGAGATGCCGCGGCTGGCGGGCTGCACGAACGGAAGGTCGGCCAGCACCGATACAGCACGGTCTGTGGATCCCAGCACGGTAAGGATGCCGGCCAGGATGATCAAGGTGCTGGAGGCGAAGAAAGACGCGTTGCGCTCCAGGTTGCCAATCACACTGGCATCGGCGATGCGGTTGTCACGTAGCAGCAGACGGCGCATCCAGTCCTCTCGATAAAGGTGAAGGACCGACGCCAGGCAGGCGGTATCCCTCCCCTTCCATATGGCGTAACGGGTGTATCCCACCCAACAGGTGATGAACCAGAGGATGGCCACCAAGTGAGGCCAATTGCGCAGGATCGTGGACATGCGAATTCCTTTTAAGAACACGACCGATTATAGCGACCCGCAAGCACGTCCCTGCAGCTTCTAATGGATGCTTATGGCAACAAAAAGGCCGCCCTGAGGCGGCCTTTCTCGCGGAGACGGTTTCAGGCGGCCACTTCCACCGGCTTACCCAGAAGGCGATCACAGAAGCTGGCCACGGCCAATGCGGCGACAGCGGGCAGCAACCACGCAAGGCCTTGCTCGGACAGCGGCAGATGGGACAGCCACTGCGGCATCCAGCCGGCCAGCTCAGCACCCTTGAGCGCGTCGATCAGGCCGAACAGCAGCGACACCAGCATCACCGGCGCCACCACGCGACCCGGCGAGTGCCACAGGCCCCAGCAGAAACTAAGCGCGACCAACACGATGCACGGCGGATAGATCGCCGTGAGCACCGGCACCGAAACCTGGATCAGCTTGGTCAAGCCGAGGTTAGATACCAGCAGGCTGAAGACGGCCAGGATGATTACCAGGCTGCGGTAGGAAAGCGGCAGAAGGCGGCTGAAGTACTCTGCACAAGCGCAGGTCAGACCGACCGCCGTTACCAGGCACGCCAGGGAAATCAGCAGTGCAAGGAAGGTACTGCCGAGGTTGCCGAAGGTGTGCTGCACATAGGCATGCAGCACCGCTGCACCGTTGGCGGCTTCACCGGCGATGTCATGGCTGTTGGCCCCCAGGCGGAACAGGCTGATGTACACCAGCGCCAGGCCCACACCGGCGATCAGGCCAGCGATGATCGCGTAGCGAGTAATCAGGCGCGGCGACTCGACGCCACGAGAGCGGATGGCATTGACGATGACAATACCGAACACCAGTGCACCCAAGGTGTCCATGGTCAGGTAGCCATTGATGAAGCCCTGGGAGAACGGGGCGGCCTGGTAGGCCGGGGTGGCATCACCGATATCACCCATCGGCAGCATGAACGCAGCAATGCCGAGGATAGCCAGAGCGATGATCTTCATCGGCGCAAGCACGCGACCAACAGTGTCCAGCAGGCGGCCCGGGTAGAGGGAAACCGCGAGGACCACCAGGAAGTAGACCAGGCTGTAGGCGAACAAAGCCACCGGTGTATCGCCGGTCAAGGGCGCCAGGCCCACTTCGAAGGAAACGGTGGCGGTACGCGGAGTCGCGAACAGCGGGCCAACCGAGAGGTAGCAGACTGCCGCCAGCAATACGCCGGCCGTTTTTCCGATCGGGCTGCTGAGGGAGTCCATGGCACCACCGACCTTGGCCAGTGCGATCACCGTCACGACAGGAAGACCAACCGCGGTGATCAGGAAGCCCAGGGCCGCCATCCAGACATGGGGACCGGACTGCAGGCCAACGATAGGAGGGAAGATGATATTGCCGGCCCCGACGAACAGGGCGAATGTCATAAAGCCAAGTGCCAGGATGTCCTGGCCTTTCAAGGATTTCATTGGGGAATTACCACATCGCTGAAACAGGGTTTACCGAAGGGGTTTCCCGATTGGGTCGGGGGAAACGTCATCCATCCGTTTGGGATTGATCGCTAGTGCCCGACCTTCGCCCTTGTGGAGCATGGTGAGCGGCACGGTTGCAACCCTACTGATTTTACCGGGTGCAACGCCTGACGTGGATCAGGTTGTCGGAGTAGCAACCGTTTCTGTCGCTTGCCCGACAGGCGGTTGCACTTTCTCGAGAAAAGGTTGCACCCATAACGACAAAGGCCACCCGAGGGTGGCCTTTGTTGGGAGCATCAAGTCGCCTTAGGCGTTCTTGACTTCCCAGCCGGTCAGCTCGGCCAGGGCCTTGCCAATGTCGGCCAGGGAACGCACGGTTTTCACACCAGCGTCCTGCAGGGCGGCGAACTTCTCGTCCGCGGTGCCCTTGCCACCAGAGATGATGGCGCCGGCGTGGCCCATGCGCTTGCCGGGCGGTGCAGTCACACCAGCGATGTAGGACACCACCGGCTTGGTGACATTGGCCTTGATGAAGGCAGCAGCTTCTTCTTCAGCGGAACCGCCGATTTCGCCGATCATGACGATGGCTTCGGTCTGCGGGTCTTCCTGGAACAGCTTCAGGATGTCGATGAAGTTGGAGCCCGGGATCGGGTCACCGCCGATGCCCACGCAGGTGGACTGGCCGAAGCCGGCATCGGTGGTCTGCTTCACGGCTTCATAGGTCAGGGTGCCGGAACGCGACACGATGCCTACCTTGCCCGGCAGGTGGATGTGACCCGGCATGATGCCGATCTTGCACTCGCCGGGAGTGATCACGCCCGGGCAGTTCGGGCCGATCAGGCGTACGCCCAGCTCGTCACACTTGACCTTGGCGTCCAGCATGTCGAGGGTCGGAATGCCTTCGGTGATGCAAACGATCAGCTTGATGCCGCCGTTGGCCGCTTCCAGAATGGAGTCCTTGCAGAAGGGAGCCGGAACGTAGATCACCGAAGCTTCGGCGCCAGTGGCTTCAACCGCTTCCTTGACGGTGTTGAACACCGGCAGGCCCAGGTGAGTGGTGCCGCCCTTGCCGGGGGTCACGCCGCCAACCATCTTGGTGCCGTAGGCGATGGCTTGTTCAGAGTGGAAAGTACCTTGGCTACCGGTGAAGCCCTGGCAGATGACTTTGGTGTCTTTGTTGATCAGGACGCTCATTACTTGCCCTCCGCCGCGGCCTTGACGACTTGCTGTGCAGCGTCGGTCAGGCTGGTCGCCGCGATGATGTTCAGACCGCTCTCGGCCAGTACCTTGGCACCGAGGTCAGCGTTGTTGCCTTCCAGACGAACCACGACCGGAACCTTCACGCCTACTTCCTTCACGGCACCGATGATGCCTTCGGCGATCATGTCGCAGCGGACGATACCGCCGAAGATGTTCACCAGAACGGCTTGCACGTTGCTGTCGGAGAGGATGATCTTGAACGCTTCGGTCACGCGCTCTTTGGTCGCGCCGCCGCCAACGTCAAGGAAGTTGGCCGGCTTGCCGCCGTGGAGGTTGACGATGTCCATGGTACCCATGGCCAGGCCGGCACCGTTGACCATGCAGCCAATGTTGCCTTCCAGGGCTACGTAGTTCAGTTCCCACTTCTGCGCATGGGCTTCACGAGCGTCGTCCTGGGACGGGTCGTGCATGGCGCGCAGCTTGGGCTGACGGTACATGGCGTTGCTGTCGATATTGATCTTGGCGTCCAGGCAGTGCAGGTTGCCGTCTGCCTTGATTACCAGCGGGTTCACTTCCAGCAGGGCTAGGTCGTAATCCTGGAACAGCTTGGCCAGGCCAACGAAGATGTGGGTGAACTGCTTGACCTGGTCACCTTCCAGGCCCAGCTGGAATGCCAGCTCGCGGCCCTGGTACGGCTGAGCACCGACCAGCGGGTCGATGGTGGCCTTGAGGATCTTCTCGGGGGTGTCGTGAGCTACTTTCTCGATGTCCACGCCACCTTCGGTGGAAGCCATGAACACGATACGGCGGCTGGAACGATCTACCACGGCGCCCAGGTACAGTTCCTTGGCGATGTCGGTGCAGGATTCAACCAGGATTTTGCTGACCGGCTGACCATTGGCGTCAGTCTGATAGGTCACCAGGCGCTTGCCCAGCCAGTTGGCGGCGAAGGCCTTGGCATCTTCCTTGCTCTTGACCAGCTTCACGCCGCCCGCTTTACCGCGGCCGCCAGCGTGGACCTGAGCTTTGACAACCCATTCGCTGCCACCGATTTTTTCGCAGGCTTCTGCGGCTTCTTCCGGGGTGTCTACGGCAAAGCCCTTGGATACGGGCAGGCCGTATTCAGCGAACAGCTGCTTACCCTGATACTCGTGGAGATTCATGCTTGTCTACCGTCTTCGTTTAGGTATTGCGCATTTCGGCGCTGCATTCGTGGTGCCGCGCCACCTGTGACTGCAGTTGAAGGCAGTCCGGCGGGCTTTCCGCGGTGAGCTGCTGCCTTGTCGGCCGCAACTCACGACGGGCAACCCGCCGTGGTTCCGGATCCTGCACTGGCCACTTGCGCGGTCTGTGCAGGAGGTCTTGCTCAGCGCTTCTTGCGGTTGGCGATGTGGATGGCGTGGCCATTCACAGCGAGGGCCGCTTCGTGCAGCGCTTCGGACAGGGTCGGGTGCGAGAAGACCATCATGCCCAGGTCTTCGGCACTGGTGCCGAATTCCATGCCGATGGCACCTTGCTGGACCAGTTCGGCAGCGCTCGGGCCAATTACGTGGACGCCCAGCACACGGTCGGTCTTGGCATCGGCGATCACCTTGACGAAACCAGCGGTGTCGTTGGCAGCCATGGCACGACCGCTGGCGGCGAACGGGAAGGTGCCGACGTTGATTTCAACGCCTTCGGCCTTCAGGGTCTGCTCGGTCTTGCCGACCCACGCGATTTCCGGGTGGGTGTAGATGACCGACGGGATCAGGTCGTAGTTCATCTGGGCTTTATGGCCGGCGATGCGCTCGGCGACCATGATGCCCTCTTCCGAGGCCTTGTGGGCCAGCATGGCGCCACGTACCACGTCGCCGATGGCGTAAACGCCCGGAACGCTGGTCTTGCAATGGTCATCGACGAAGATGAAGCCGCGCTCGTCCAGGGTAACGCCGCTGTCGGCAGCCAGCAGATCGGTGGTTACCGGGCGACGGCCCACGGCCACGATCAGCTTGTCGAAGGTTTCCTTCTGCTCGCCGTTGGCGTCGGTGAAGTTCACAGTGACCTGCTTCTTCTTCACTTCGGAACCGGTCACGCGGGCACCCAGACGAATCTTCAGGCCTTGCTTGGTGAGGACCTTCAGGGCTTCCTTGGAAACCTGCTCGTCAGCGGCCGGGAGGAACTTGTCCAGTGCTTCGATGACGGTCACTTCAGCACCCAGGCGAGCCCAGACGGAACCCAGCTCAAGGCCGATGACGCCGGCGCCGATAACGCCCAGCTTCTTCGGAACGGCCTGGAAGTCCAGCGCACCGGTGGAGTCGACGATCACGTCCTGGTCAACCGGGGCCGGCGGGATGTCTACCGGCTTGGAGCCGGAAGCGAGGATCACGTTCTCGGCTTCGACGATCTGCACCTTGCCGTCGGAACCAGTGACTTCGACCTGCTTGTTGGCCAGCAGCTTGCCGTGGCCTTCCAGCAGGGTGACGCCGTTGGCCTTGAACAGGGTAGCGACGCCGCCGGTCAGGTTCTTAACGATGGTGTTCTTGCGACCGACCATGGCAGGAACGTCGATGGTGACGCCCTTGGCTTCGATGCCATGGATTTTGAAGCCCTCGTGGGCCTCATGGTACTTGTAGGAGCTGTCCAGCAGCGCCTTCGACGGAATGCAGCCGACGTTCAGGCAGGTGCCGCCCAGTGCGGTCTTGCCTTCCTTGTCCTGGTACTTCTCGATGCAGGCGGTTTTCAGGCCGAGCTGAGCTGCCTTGATAGCGGCAACGTAGCCGCCGGGGCCCGCACCAATCACTACCACGTCGAATTTCTGGGTCATAACTCATTCCTTCTCATATGAAACCGGACGGCCCCTGTAAGGGGGGCCGCCGTAAAGAGAGACTGCCGATCAGATGTCCAGCAGCAGACGAGCCGGGTCTTCCAGCAGGTTTTTAATGGTCACCAGGAAGCTTACAGCTTCCTTGCCATCGATCAGGCGGTGGTCGTAGGACAGAGCCAGGTACATCATCGGGCGGATAACAACCTGACCGTTGATGGCCATCGGGCGCTGGATGATGTTGTGCATGCCAAGGATGGCGGCCTGCGGCGGGTTGACGATCGGGGTCGACATCATCGAGCCGAAGGTGCCGCCGTTGGTGATGGTGAAGGTGCCACCAGTCATCTCGTCGATGGACAGCTTGCCCTCACGAGCCTTCTTGCCGAAGGTCGCGATGCCATTCTCGACTTCGGCCAGGCTCATCAGCTCAGCATTGCGCAGGACCGGAACCACCAGGCCACGGTCGCTGGAAACGGCTACGCCGATGTCCTGATAGCCGTGGTAGACGATGTCGTTGCCGTCGATGGAAGCGTTGACCGCCGGGAAGCGCTTCAGCGCCTCGACGGAGGCCTTGACGAAGAAGGACATGAAGCCCAGGCGCACGCCGTTGTGGGTCTTCTCGAACAGGTCCTTGTACTTCGAACGCAGCGCCATGACTTCGGTCATGTCGACTTCGTTGAAGGTGGTCAGCATGGCCATGGTGGACTGGGCTTCGACCAGACGCTCGGCGACCTTGGCACGCAGGCGGGTCATCGGTACGCGCTTCTCGACGCGGTCGCCAGCGGCGAAGACCGGAGCCTCGGCAGCCGGGGCTGCGGGCTTGGCGGCCGGGGCAGCGGCAGGAGCGGATTTCTTGGCTTCGACAGCAGCAACCACGTCTTCCTTGGTCACGCGACCGCCTTTGCCAGTGCCGGCGATGCTGTTCGGGTCGATGCCGTTCTCTTCAGCCAGCTTGCGGGCGGCCGGGGAAAGGATGGCGTCGTCGGCAGCAGCGGCTGCCGGAGCAGCAGCCTGGGCCGCGGGTGCGGCTGCCGGAGCAGCAGCGGCCGGGGCGGCGGCAGCGGCGCCGGCGTTCAGCTTGCCGAGCAGCTCGCCGCTGAGCACGGTGTCGCCCTCGTTCTTGACGATTTCAGCCAGGACGCCATCGGTTTCAGCGAGGACTTCCATGACCACCTTGTCAGTTTCGATGTCGACGATCAGTTCGTCACGCTTGACCGCATCGCCCGGCTTCTTGTGCCAGGTAGCCACGGTGCCGTCGGCAACCGATTCCGGGAAAGTGGGGGCTTTGATCTCGATAGCCATTATTCAGGGTTCCTATCTAATTCGGTTTCTTCAGCGCGAAGGCGTTAAACAGTAAAGGCATCTTGCAGCAGTTTTTCCTGCTGCTCAGCGTGCATGGAGGCGTAGCCGCAAGCCGGAGCTGCAGAACCTTCACGACCCGCGTACTCGAGGAACAGCCCTTTCTTGTGGGCTGCCGCGACGCGACGCATGTGGTGCTGGCTGCAGTACCAGGCGCCCTGGTTCATCGGCTCTTCCTGGCACCAGACGATGTGCTTGAGGTTCTTGTACGGAGCCAGAACCTCGGCCAGATCGTCCTCGGGGAACGGATACAGCTGCTCGATACGCACGATGGCGATATCTTCGCGGCCTTCGGCGCGACGCTTCTCCAGCAGGTCGTAGTAGACCTTGCCGCTGCACAGGATCAGGCGGTCGACCTTCTTCGGCTCGATCGCATCAATCTCGCCAATGACGGTCTGGAACGAGCCTTCCGCCAGATCTTCCAGGGTCGAGATGGCCAGCTTGTGGCGCAGCAGGGACTTCGGAGTAAGGGCAACCAGCGGCTTGCGCAGCGGGCGGATCACCTGGCGACGCAGCATGTGGTAGACCTGCGCCGGGGTAGTCGGTACGCAAACCTGGATGTTGTGCTCGGCGCACAGTTGCAGGTAGCGCTCCAGACGCGCGGAGGAGTGCTCCGGTCCCTGGCCTTCGTAGCCGTGCGGCAGCAGCATGGTCAGGCCGCACAGACGACCCCACTTGTGCTCGCCGCTGGTGATGAACTGGTCAACCACAACCTGGGCGCCGTTGGCGAAGTCACCGAACTGGGCTTCCCAGATCACCAGCGCGTTCGGCGTGGTGGTGGAGTAACCGTATTCGAATGCCAGCACGGCCTCTTCCGACAGGTAGGAGTCGTACAGATCGAACTTCGGCTGGTCAGCGAACAGGTGCTGCAGCGGCAGGTAGGTACTGGCGTCCTTCTGGCTGTGCAGCGCCGCATGGCGGTGCGAGAAGGTGCCGCGACCGACGTCCTGGCCGGTGATACGGACCGGATGGCCTTCGAACAGCAAGGTCGCGTAGGCCATGGTCTCGGCGTAGCCCCAGTTGATCGGCATCGCACCGGCGCCCATCTTCTGGCGGTCTTCGAGGATCTTGGCGACCTGGCGCTGGACCACGAAACCTTCCGGAATCTCCAGCAGCTTGGCGGAGAGTTCCTGAAGGGTCTTCAGCTCGAAGCTGGTGTCGTGGCGCGCGGTCCAGGCGTGCCCCAGGTACGGACGCCAGTCGACGAAGAGCTCCTTGTTGGGCTCCTTGACCAGACTCTTGACCACGTGCTGGCCGTTGTCCAAGGCAGTGCGGTACTCGTCGACCTTGGCCTGGATGGCGGCGGTGTCGAGCACACGGGACGAACTCAGG
This sequence comes from Pseudomonas sp. BN606, assembly GCF_029873115.1. Taxonomy (NCBI): domain Bacteria; kingdom Pseudomonadati; phylum Pseudomonadota; class Gammaproteobacteria; order Pseudomonadales; family Pseudomonadaceae; genus Pseudomonas; species Pseudomonas sp. BN606. Next base: position 60,724 of record NZ_SSOF01000052.1, read on the forward strand.
GCGTCGGCGTACAGCTCACGAGTGGTGCGCTGCTTGCTGATCTGCTGGTACATCAGCGGCTGGGTACCGTTCGGTTCGTCGGCTTCGTTGTGACCACGACGGCGATAGCAGACCAGGTCGATGACCACGTCACGCTTGAACTGCATGCGGTAATCGACAGCCAACTGGGTAACGAACAGTACGGCTTCCGGATCGTCGCCGTTTACGTGCAGGATCGGCGCCTGGATCATCTTGGCGACGTCGGTGCAGTACTCGGTGGAGCGCGAGTCTTCCGGACGGCTGGTGGTGAAACCAACCTGGTTGTTGATCACCAGATGAATGGTGCCGCCCGTCTTGTAGCCACGGGTCTGCGACATCTGGAAGGTTTCCATGACCACGCCCTGACCAGCGAAAGCGGCGTCGCCGTGGATGGAAATCGGCAGAACCTTGTCACCGCTCTTGTCCTGGCGACGGTCCTGGCGGGCACGAACGGAACCCTCGACCACCGGGGAAACGATTTCCAGGTGGGACGGGTTGAACGCTAGCGCCAGGTGAACTTCGCCGCCCGGGGTCATGACGTTGGAGGAGAAGCCCTGGTGGTACTTCACGTCACCGGAGGACAAGCCTTCGGTCTTCTTGCCTTCGAACTCGTCGAACAGGTCGCGCGGGTTCTTGCCGAAGGTGTTGACCAATACGTTCAGACGGCCGCGGTGAGCCATGCCGATGACGATTTCTTTCAGGCCGTAGGAGCCGGAGCGTTGGATGATCTCGTCCAGCAGAGGGATCAGGCTTTCGCCACCCTCCAGGCCGAAACGCTTGGTGCCCGGGTACTTGGTGCCCAGGTACTTCTCCAGCCCCTCGGCAGCGGTCAGACGCTCGAGCAGATGGCTCTGGACTTCCGGCGAGAACGCCGGACGGCCGCGCACGCTCTCCAGACGCTGCTGGAACCACTTGCGTTGCTCGGAATCGACGATGTGGGTGAACTCGGCACCGATGGTGCGGCAATACGTCTCGTTGAGGGTCTGCTGAATCTCACGCAGAGTAGCCTCTTCTTTGCCGATGTAGAGCTCACCAGTACGGAAGGTGGTATCGAGGTCGGCATCGGTCAGTCCGTAGTGACGGATCGACAGGTCAGCCGGAACCGGACGCTGCCACAGACCAAGCGGATCGAGCTTGGATGCCTGGTGGCCGCGCATGCGGAAAGCCTGGATCAAGCGCAGGACTTCTACCTGCTTCTTCTCGTGCTCACTGCTTACAGCGCCAGCGGAAACCGGCTGAGCGCGGCGCTGGTTCTTGGCGAGCAGGACGAAATGATCGCGGATGGTGGAGTGCGAAACGTCGGTGGCAAGATTGCCGTCGGTCGGCAGCTTCTGGAAGTAGGTGCGCCACTCTTCGGGCACAGCGTTGGGATCGTGCAGGTAGAGCTCATAGAGCTCCTCCACATATGCAGCGTTACCACCGGATAGGTGGGCACTGTTCCACATGCGCTGCATTTCGCTTTCTTGCATGCTTTGTCACCCTCGATAAGGGGACACCATCGGCATGGACACCACTAGGGCTTAAAAGTCCTGGCACAGCGACTTCGGTAAAGCCACCAAGGATCCCGCAGATAGTCCGGGCACCAGCCCGGTTGCCCCTGCTGGTCATCTATATATTTTTCAAATAAGGAACACGGCTTTGTGAGCTGCGTTCCTGGTTTTACTGCGACACCGGCCAGGCCGGTGTCGCAGGTGTTGCGGGTACAGCAATCGAATCAGGTACCGCTTTGCAGCAGCATGTTACGCACGTGACCGATCGCCTTGGTCGGGTTCAGTCCCTTCGGGCAAACGTTCACGCAGTTCATGATGCCGCGGCAACGGAACACGCTGAACGGATCGTCCAGCGCAGCCAGTCGCTCTTCGGTCTTGTTGTCGCGGCTGTCAGCCAGGAAGCGATAGGCTTGCAGCAGTGCGGCGGGACCGAGGAACTTGTCAGGGTTCCACCAGAAGGACGGGCAAGAGGTCGAGCAGCAAGCGCAGAGAATGCACTCGTACAGACCGTCGAGCTTCTCGCGCTCTTCCGGGGACTGCAGACGCTCGATGGCCGGAGCCGGAGTGTCGTTCTGCAGGAAGGGTTTCACCTTCTCGTACTGCTTGTAGAAGATGCTCATATCGACGACCAGGTCACGTATGACCGGCAGGCCCGGCAGCGGGCGAATCACCAGCTTGCCGCCCTTCAGTCCAGCGGCGGACAGGGGAGTGATGCACGCCAGGCCGTTCTTGCCGTTGATGTTCATGCCGTCGGAACCGCAGACGCCTTCACGGCAGGAACGACGGTAGGAGAAACCCTCGTCCTGCTCTTTGATCAGCGCCAGTACGTCGAGGACCATTACGTCCTTGCCGTCGGTGTCGACCTGGAAATCCTGCATGGTCGGAGCGCTATCGCGCTCCGGGTTGTAGCGATAGACGCTGACAGTAAGAGTCTTGGACATGTCGGCCACCCTTAATAAGTACGTACTTTGGGTTCGAACGCCGGAACGGTCTTCGGCGCGAAGTTGACGGCGCGCTTGGTAACGCGCTTATCACCCGGGAAGTACAGGGTGTGGCACAGCCAGTTCTCGTCGTCGCGGTCTTCGAAGTCTTCGCGGGCATGGGCGCCACGGGACTCTTTACGGACTTCCGCAGCGATCGCGGTCGCTTCGGCGACTTCCAGCAGGTTCTGCAGCTCCAGAGCTTCGATACGCGCGGTATTGAAGGCCTGAGACTTGTCGTTGATCTTGACGTTTGCGATGCGCTCACGCAGCTCAGCCAGCTGAGCAATACCCTTCTGCATGTATTCGCCGGTACGGAATACACCGAAGTAGTTTTGCATGCACTGCTGCAGCTCGCGCCTCAGCGGGGCAACTTCTTCGCCGCTGGTACGCTCGTTGACGCCGGACAGGCGCTTGAGCGACTGCTCGATGTCGGTCTCGCTGGCGCCGCGCGCCTCGATACCTTCCTTGAGCGCCTTTTCCAGGTGCAGACCAGCAGCACGGCCGAATACAACCAGGTCGAGCAGGGAGTTACCGCCCAGACGGTTGGCACCGTGTACCGATACGCAAGCCACTTCGCCCACTGCAAACAGGCCTTCGACGATGGTGTCGTTGCCGTTGGCGTCCTGGGTGATGGCCTGGCCATGAATGTTGGTGGCAACGCCGCCCATCATGTAGTGGCAGGTCGGGATAACCGGAATCGGTGCGACGACCGGATCGACATGCGCGAAGGTCTTGGAAAGCTCGCAGATGCCGGGCAGGCGACTGTGCAGAACTTCCTCACCCAGGTGGTCGAGCTTCAGCAGTACGTGGTCCTTGTTCGGGCCCACACCATTGCCGGCGATCACTTCCTTCACCATGGAGCGGGCGACCACGTCGCGGCCAGCCAGGTCCTTGGCGTTCGGAGCATAACGCTCCATGAAGCGCTCGCCATGGGCGTTGATCAGGTAACCACCCTCGCCGCGACAACCTTCGGTCACGAGCACGCCTGCACCGGCGATACCGGTCGGGTGGAACTGCCACATCTCGATGTCCTGGACCGGCACACCAGCACGCAGGGCCATGCCCACGCCGTCGCCAGTATTGATCAGGGCGTTGGTGGTGGAGGCGTAGATACGACCTGCACCGCCAGTGGCCAGAACAACGGCCTTGGAACGGATGTAAACGGTTTCGCCGGTCTCGATGCAGATGGCGATGATGCCAACCACTGCGCCGTCCTGGTTCTTCACCAGATCAACCGCGTACCACTCGTTGAGGAACGAGGTACCGCTCTTCAGGTTCGCCTGGTACAGGGTGTGCAGCAGGGCGTGACCGGTACGGTCGGCTGCGGCGCAGGTACGGGCAGCCTGGCCACCCTTGCCGAAGTCCTTGGACTGGCCACCGAACGGACGCTGGTAGATGCGGCCTTGCTCGGTACGGGAGAACGGCAGGCCCATGTGTTCCAGCTCGAACACGGCTTCCGGACCCACGGAGCACATGTACTCGATAGCGTCCTGGTCACCGATGTAGTCGGAACCCTTGACGGTGTCGTACATGTGCCAGCGCCAATCGTCGTTCGGGTCGGCCGAAGCGATGGCGCAGGTGATGCCGCCCTGGGCGGACACGGTATGGGAACGGGTCGGGAAGACCTTGGTCACCACGGCGGTCTTGTGACCACCTTGGGCCAGTTGCAGCGCAGCACGCATGCCGGCGCCGCCGCCACCTACGATGATGGCGTCGAAAGAAAGAGTACGAATGCTAGACATGGATCACACACCCCAGAGAATCTGCACGCCCCAGACGAAGAACGCGAACATCGCAATGCCGCATACCGCCTGGAACAGGAAACGCACGACAGTCGCCGCCTTGCCCAGCGCCATCGGCGTCAGGTAGTCGGTGGAGATGGTCCACATGCCGACCCAGGCGTGGACGCTCAAGGCGACCAGGGCAAGCAAGCTGAAGATGCGCATCGCGGTGTGGGAGAACAGACCGTGCCACTCGGCATAGGTCAGACCCGGATTGAACAGCAGGCAGCCCAGCAGGAAAAGGAAATAAGCCGCGAGAACGACCGCAGAAACACGCTGGGCCATCCAGTCATAAAGACCCGAACGCGAGAAGTTCGTAACGTTGGTTACCATATCCACACCCCCAGCAGCACGATCAGCACCGCAGAAACTACGATGACGATTTTCGAGCCCAGCTTGCCGCCCTCGAGCGTCTCGCCGACGCCCACATCCATTACCAGATGGCGCACACCGGCGACCAAGTGGTAAAGCAACGCGGACAGGAGGCCCCAAACCACCAGCTTGGCCAGCGGACTGGTCAGGCACGCCTTGACCTGCTCGAAGCCTTCCTCGGAGCTCAGCGATTTGTCGAGTGCGAACAGCAGCACGGCAATGCCGAAGAAGAGGATGACGCCAGAGATACGATGCAGGATGGACGTGTAAGCAGTGATGGGGAGTTTGATGGTCCTGAGATCTAGGTTTACAGGTCGTTGGCTATTCACGGCTTTTTTTTCACACTGAGGCCCCTAACAAACAGGGCAAGTTGTCGGGAAGTGCACTGATCAGGTACCCCTCACCAAAGGGAGTGCCGACCTCCAGAATATGGGCCCAGGGCCCCTGGCGATCGGGCGCTGAGTATAGACAGTTAGCTGACTAATGACAATGCAAACGCCTGCCCCTAAAAGCGGATTGCGCTGCCTATATAAAAGGCGTAAATAGCCCCACTTTTTGCGCCGAAAAACCCACGCAAACCCCACTGGCGCATGGGTTTCTTCAAATTGACATTCGAATTTATACCTCTATAGTGTCCCGGGCCCTGCGTGGGGGGCTGTCTGATGATTTCAAGCATAACTAGGAGGCCGCTATGGCTGACAAAAAAGCGCAGTTGATCATCGAGGGCGCAGCCCCCGTAGAGCTGCCCGTTCTGTCCGGAACCATGGGACCCGATGTAGTCGATGTGCGGGGCCTGACCTCCACGGGCTGCTTCACCTTTGATCCTGGCTTTATGTCGACCGCCTCTTGCGAGTCGAAGATCACCTACATCGACGGCGACAAGGGCGTACTGCTGCACCGTGGCTATCCGATCGAGCAGTTGGCAGAGAAGTCCGACTACCTGGAAACCTGCTACCTGCTGCTGAACGGCGAACTGCCGAACGCTGAAGAGAAGGCCAAGTTCGTTGGCACCATCAAGAACCACACCATGGTTCATGAGCAGTTGAAGAGCTTCTTCAACGGCTTCCGCCGTGATGCCCACCCCATGGCAATCATGTGCGGCGTAGTCGGTGCCCTCTCCGCCTTCTACCACGACTCCCTGGACATCAATAACCCGCAGCACCGCGAAGTTTCGGCCATGCGCCTGGTGGCCAAGATGCCGACCATCGCGGCAATGGCCTACAAGTACTCCATGGGCCAGCCCATGATGTACCCGCGTAACGACCTGAACTACGCGGAAAACTTCCTGCACATGATGTTCAACACCCCGGCCGAGATCAAACCGATCAGCCCGGTACTGGCCAAGGCAATGGACCGCATTTTCATCCTGCATGCGGACCACGAGCAGAACGCCTCCACCTCTACCGTACGCCTGGCTGGATCCTCCGGCGCCAACCCCTTCGCCTGTATCGCTGCCGGTATCGCCGCCCTCTGGGGCCCGGCGCACGGCGGCGCCAACGAAGCGGTGCTGAGCATGCTGGACGAGATCGGCGACGTCTCGAACATCGACAAGTTCATCGCCAAGGCGAAGGACAAGAACGACCCGTTCAAACTGATGGGCTTCGGCCACCGCGTCTACAAGAACTTCGACCCGCGCGCCAAGGTCATGAAACAGACCTGCGACGAGGTTCTGGCCGAGCTGGGCATCAACGACCCGCAGCTGGAGCTGGCAATGAAGCTCGACGAGATTGCGCGCAACGATCCTTACTTCAAGGAGCGCAACCTCTACCCGAACGTCGACTTCTACTCAGGCATCATCCTGAAGGCCATCGGCATCCCGACCAGCATGTTCACCGTGATCTTCGCCCTGGCTCGCACCGTCGGCTGGATCTCGCACTGGAAGGAAATGCTCTCCGGCCCGTACAAGATCGGCCGTCCGCGCCAGCTGTACACCGGTTACGAAAAGCGCGACTTCGTCTCGCTGGATGGCCGCAAGTAAGGCCGACCGCATAATAAAAAAGGCTGCCGATGGGCAGCCTTTTTTATTTCGACTTCGTCTAGCCTTTCAGCGCTTTTCCGCCCGCTGGCGCATCGCTTTGAGGGTATTGAACGGTGCATCGACCACAAAGCTGTTGGCCAACCAGGAAGGTACGCTGCCACCCGGTTCGGTATGCACCTGGTAAGTCACCTCCACCTCCCCCGCTTCTTTAGGCACAAGCTTCCAGAAACCATCCACCTGGGTTACCCGGACATAACCATCTGTCTCAGGCAGGTACTTGGGCACGCCTTCCAGTAAGCGCGTGACACTGCCGTCTGCCCCAAACTCAGAAGTGACGTGCAACACCGAATCCCGCGGAGTTACCGGCCAGGGCGTATTGAATCGGGTGTAAGTCCAGCTCTGCGCCCCGTCACTCTTGAGCAGCTTCTGGTCCTTGCACTCATGAATCCAGGCGCAGGATCCAGAGACATCCTCCTGCAAGGCACGCAAGGTTGCGATATCCGTCTTCATGGTCACGACGCCGCGATAGGCCTTGTACCTGGATCCCGGCACCTCGCTGAGGAAAACCTTTATGCCCTCCTCGTCCTTAGCCAGCTTCCAGTCCTCGGCACGAGCACCTGAGACCGCCAGAAGCCCCAAGGCGCAGAACGCCACAAACTTGAATCTCATGATTTCTCCTTGTTCGGACAGTACCGGCGATGGGCCGGCCGAATAAATCAAGCGGCCGAGCTTGCCTCTTCCAGCCAGCCGAGCAGGCGAATCGCCTCATCGCGGCTATCACCGCAAACTTCCGGATCTGCATCAAAAGCACCACAGACAGCCGGACGGCGAGGATCGCCGAACAACTGGCAGAGATTCTCGACGGACAAATGCAGACAACGCTCTCCGGCTGGCTTTCCCGAAGGCATGCCAGGAATCGGGGAACTGATGGATGGTGCAATGCAACAAGCACCGCAGCCTGGGCGGCAGAGCATGGCGAACGACCTCGGACGGCAGGAATGCTGGAACAAACGCGCATTTTACTTGGATGGAGCCGGTGTGGACATGACCCCAACCACCGACGCCTGGTGCGCACGAAGCTCTTGTGGACTTTCGCCCTTGTAGATACGTGCGCTCAGTTGCCCTTCGTGCACTTCAAGTCCTATGCGTTGGGGATCTCGCAAGTCGAACACCTGATAGGCCACAGATTGGCTATGAAAAGCCCGCAAGCCTGACGTCAGGTAAAACGCCTGGGTCGCAATGATGCTCCGACCACCCTCCCCTACATCTGAATCACCACTCAACAGCACCACCAGGCGTCGACCGGACATGTCGTACGCACCGGAGAGTTCGCCAAAGCCATAAACGCGCTCCCCCAAGTCCCGCCGCCAGCTCAGGTAAAGCCGGTTCAGCTTCGGCTCGCCCAGCGTCACCTTCAGCAGCAACCCGCGCTCGCCATCATCCTCGAGGGACAACGTGTATCCGCTCAGGCTGCCATCTGCACAGCGCAGATGCCCCTTCAGCAGCAGCCTGCCACCCAAGCGCTCTACTGACTCCAGACTCTGGTCGCGACACAGTAGCTCTTGCTGCAGCAGGGACGGTGCCTTTCTCCCCACACCAGCCGCTAGAAAACCACCCTCAGCAGCCCAGAGCGTTTTTTCCGGCCGTTTTTGCGCGTAGACCCCGAACCCCGAACCACGCCAGGAAAGCCTGTAGCGACCGAAATCGAAGTCGCGCGCCACCATGAAGGCCGGCGGCAGATGCAGCTCCGCAATCACCGGCTTCGTGCGCCAGGCGTCGAGACCACGCAAAACTGCAATTGCCACCGCGAGCAGCAGCAGTGCGAAGATACCCAGCCCACGCCAAAACCCCATGGCCCGCCCCTTTCCTTGAATATCAACACCCATTAGGCTTGCACGCTTCCAACGACACAGAGCCCCAGATCATGCCGGTATGGATGCAGACCGCCGCCCTACTCACCCTGTCCAACGTTTTCATGACCTTCGCCTGGTATGGCCATCTAAAGACCCTTAATACCAAGCCCTGGATCATTGCCGCGTTGATCAGCTGGGGTATCGCGCTGTTCGAGTACCTGATCATGGTGCCGGCCAATCGCATCGGCTACACCGAGCTCTCGGTCGGCCAACTGAAGATCATGCAGGAAGTGATTACCCTGGCGATCTTCGTCCCCTTCAGCGTGCTCTACATGCAGCAGCCGCTGAAGCTGGACTATCTCTGGGCGGGGCTGTGTCTGCTAGGCGCGGTCTACTTCATTTTCCGCAGCTAGGCTCGCCTGCGCTTCGACCATGCGTCGCCAAAAATCGACTCAGACTGCTCATTAACAGTCGTTAACTCCACGTCCTCGCCGATTTCTTCCTAGGCAGACCTTTGCTCGGCGTCCTAGCGTTCGAGCACTACGCGGGTTTCTTCAATCGGGCGATCAGGCTGGAAGTATCCCAGCGCCCACCGCCCATGGCCTGGACCTCAGCGTAGAACTGGTCGACGAGTGCCGTAATAGGCAATTGCGCGCCGTTGCGAGCCGCCTCGTCGAGGACGATGGACAGGTCCTTGCGCATCCAGTCCACGGCGAAGCCGAAATCGAATTTGCCATCCAGCATGGTCTGGTGTCGGTGTTCCAGCTGCCAGGACTGCGCAGCCCCCTTGCTGACCACTTCCATGGCGCCCTGTGCATCCAGCCCGGCGCACTGGGCGAAGTGCAGCGCCTCGGCCAACCCTTGCAGCAGACCGCCGACGCAAATCTGATTAACCATTTTGGTCAGTTGTCCGCTGCCCACGGGCCCCATGCGTCGAATCAGTTTGGCGTAGCTGTCGATCACCGGCGCGGCACGGTCGTAGAACACCTGCTCGCCACCCACCATCACCGAGAGCATGCCCGCTTCAGCGCCAGCCTGACCGCCAGAAACGGGGGCATCGAGGAAACCCAGTTCCCGCTCAGCCGCCAGGGTGGCCATTTCACGCGCGACATCCGCCGAAGCCGTGGTGTGATCCACCAGGATAGAGCCGGGTGCCATGCCGGCGAAAGCGCCATCCGCCCCAAGCAGGACAGCGCGCAAATCATCGTCATTGCCAACACAGACCATCACGAACTCCGCGCCCTCTGCCGCCTCACGAGGCGTGGCGAAGGCATCGCCGCCGAACTCATCGCACCACAGCGTGGTCCTGCCCGGCGACCGGTTGTAGACCCGTACCGAATGCCCTTCGCAGGCCAGGTGTCCGGCCATGTTGAAACCCATGACCCCCAAACCGATGAACGCTACTTCAGCCATTGTTCTTCTCCTTCGTCGACCTGCGGAAAAGCCTAACACGCAGTTTGCCGCCCCGCGAAAGCGCCACCATACTCGCTCCAGGCTGGCCCCGACCGCCCCTTGCCAAGGAGAACCCCATGCCGCACTGGCTGGTAATCGATCTGGAAGCCACTACCGAAGAAGGCGGGTGGCCCCTGGAAGAAATGGAGATCATCGAGATCGGAGCGACCGTCGTCCGCGCCGACGGACATGAGGTCGACCACTTTCAACGTTTCGTACGACCTGCACGCCGCCCCTGCCTGACTGGGTTCTGCCGCCAACTCACCCACATCAGCCAGGCCGACGTGGATGGAGCCGCCAGCCTGCCGCAGGTATGGGAGACCTTCGAGCGCTGGCTCAGCCATCACAGCCCGCGCCTGGTGGGTTGGGTGAGTTGGGGCGACTATGACCGCCGCCAGCTGGAGAAAGAATGGCAACGGCATGGACTCGACAGCCTGCTGGCCGTGGCTCCTCACGTGAATCTCAAGCAGCGCTTTGCGGAAGCGCGCCAGCTCAAACACGCAGTTGGCCTGCACACGGCCCTGCAGTTGGCAGGGCTGCACTTCCAGGGTCAGCAGCACCGCGCCCTCGAAGACGCCCGTAATACCGCCCGCCTGCTTCCGCTCGTGCTACCCGCCTGAATGCGCCGGAGCTAGTGACGCTGAAATTCTCGTTGGGCATACTGTCGGGCCCTTTCAGACCCCATCCAGGAGCCCAGCATGTTCAAGGTCAACGAATACTTCGACGGCACCGTCAAATCCATCGCTTTCGGCATGACCGAAGGCCCGGCCACCATCGGAGTGATGGCCGTAGGCGAGTACGAATTCGGCACCAGCCAGCTGGAAGTGATGCATGTCATCGCCGGCGCACTGACCGTGAAACTGCCGGGCAGCGACAACTGGGAAACCTTCGCCGCCGGCAGTCAGTTCACCGTGCCGGCCAACAGCAAGTTCCAGCTGAAAGTGGCTCAGGACACCGCCTATCTCTGCGAGTATCGCTAAGGCGGAGCCTCGCTCCCGAGGCCCAGAATGAAAAAACCGGCCAGTTGGCCGGTTTTTTTTATTTGTGCGAGCAGAACTTCATATCAGATTCGGCTCCATCTCCAGCGCTACGCCAAACTTCGCCACGATATCCGCCTGGATGCGCTGGGCCAGCCCATGGAGCTGATGACCGGTGGCGGCGCCGTAGTTCACCAGCACCAACGCCTGAAGACGGTGCACACCGGCATCGCCGTCGCGGAAACCCTTCCAGCCGGCACGCTCGATAAGCCAGCCAGCGGCCAGCTTCACCTGCCCATCCGCCTGCGGATAAGCGACCAGATCGGGATACTCGCCACGCAGACGCTGAGCCAGCTCGGCATCAACCAACGGATTCTTGAAGAAGCTGCCGGCGTTGCCCAACAGGGCGGGATCGGGCAGTTTTTCGCTACGAATTGCGCAAATGGCGCGGCTGACATCGCTGGGCGATGGCGAGCCGATGCCTTCATCCTGCAGGCGCTGACGTACCGGGCCGTAATCCAGATGCAGCAGAGGCGAGCGACTGAGTTTGAAACGGACCCGCAAGATCAACCATCGGCCCGCTTCGCGCTTGAACAGGCTGTCGCGATAGGCGAACTGACACTCATCCAGATCGAACTCTCGCAACTCGCCAGTTTGCCGATCCAGGGCGGTGAGCCCGGCGAAGACGTCTTTCAGCTCGACGCCATAGGCACCGATGTTCTGCATGGGCGCAGCGCCAACAGTGCCAGGAATCAGACTGAGATTTTCCAACCCGCCCAAGCCTTGCTCCAGGCTCCAGAGCACTAGCGGATGCCACGGCTCGCCCGCCTCTGCTTCCAGCAGTACAGTCACACCGTCATCGGCCAGGATACGAATACCTCGGCTGGCCATACGCAGCACCAGCGCCTCCACGTCACGGGTCAGCAGCAGATTGCTGCCGCCACCGATCACCAGCAGAGGCAGGCCGCGTTGAGCCGCCAGATCGATGGCCTCACGCACGCCAGCATCGTCGCGCGCCTCGGCGAAAAGCCGTGCCTTCACGTCGACGCCGAAGGTGTTGTACGGCTTCAAGGACAGATTTTCGTGCAGGACCAGACTCACAGGCGCCCCTTGATTTCAACGATCAGCGCATCGCAGGCCCGCTCCACCAGGTCAAGCACCTGCTCGAAGCCCTCCTCTCCGCCGTAATACGGATCAGGCACCTCATCCAGCTCCAGCTGGTAACGGCGGAGGAACAGGTCCAACTCGGCCGTAGAATCGCCGGGACACAGTCGGCGCAGATTGGCCAGGTTGTTCTCGTCCATTGCCAGGATCAGGTCGAAGTCGCCGAAATCCCCCCGGCCAACCTGACGTGCGCGCTGCTGGGAAAGGTCGTAGCCACGGCGTTGGGCGGCCACGCGGGTACGGGCGTCCGGCGCCTTGCCCACATGCCAGTCACCAGTGCCGGCGGAGTCCACCCACACCCGCTCGGCGAGACCAGCCTCACGCAGTTTGTGGCGCAGCACGCCTTCGGCAGTGGGAGACCGGCAAATATTACCGAGGCAAACGAAGAGAACGCGCATCAGCCCCCCAGCAAGCGCCGAACGCGCTCGAGGTCTTCCGGCGTGTCGACGCCGGCAGGCGGCGCTTCCAGGGCATCAGCGACATGGATACGCACCCCGTGCCAGAGCGCGCGCAACTGCTCCAGGCATTCGGTATTTTCCAGCCAGCACGGGCCCCAGGCGACAAAGTCATGGAGAAAGCCCGCGCGGTAGGCATAAATGCCGATATGGCGGCGATACGGCACCCCGGCCGGCAACTGGTCGCGACTGACAGCGAAAGAGTCCCGGGCCCAAGGCAGCGGCGCGCGACTGAAAGTCAGGGCCAGGCCGTTGAGATCGGAGGAAACCTTCACCACATTGGGATTGAACAGTGCCTGCACATCCTGGATGGGTTCGGCCAGTGTGGCGATGCCGGCTTCCGGATGAGCGGCCAGGTTGGCAGCCACCTGGTCGATGATGGCTGGCGGGATCAGCGGCTCGTCACCCTGCACATTCACCACGATGGCATCACTGGCCAGACCGAGCTGGCTAGCCACTTCGGCCAGGCGGTCCGTGCCGGAATTGTGGTCCGCACGGGTCAGTAGCACTTCGGCACCGAAGGCCTGACAGGCTTCGACGATCCGCGCGTCGTCAGTGGCTACCACCACGCGCTGCGCTGCGCTGTGCCGAGCCTGCTCCCAGACGTGCTGGATCATCGGCTTGCCGGCGATGTCCTGCAGCGGTTTTCCGGGCAGGCGTGTCGAAGCGAAGCGGGCGGGAATGACGACGGTGAAGGCCTGGGTCATTTGTCCAGACGCTCATCGACATTGAGAGTGCGGGCTTCACCTTCCAGCATCACCGGAATGCCATCCCGTACCGGGAAGGCCAGAGCGTCGGCCTTGCAGATGAGCTCGCTCTTGTCGTCGGCCAACTTCAGCGGGCCCTTGCACAGGGGGCAGGCGAGGATATCGAGGAGTTTCGGGTCCATGAGTGAATCCTTGAGGCGGCAGCCGAAGGGCTACCTTGGGTTAGAAGCGGCTTGGCAGAAGGCGGGCCAGCTGCCCGTCGAACCAGGCGACGAATGCCGGCGAAGGCGCGGCATTGACCGCCAGATACCACCAGTCGGCGGAGGCAAAGGCCCGGCACTTCACAGCATCCTTCTCGGTCATCAGCAGCGGCAGCGACGGTGTGAAAGCCAGGGCTTGCGCGCTATAGACAGCATGATCGGCGAATGGGTGCGGGATCGGGCGCCAGTTTAGCGCCTCCAGGGTTCTGAAGAAACGCTGCGGGTTGCCTATGCCGGCCACCGCATGTATGGCCTGCCCAGGCGCGAAATGGTCCAGTCCGACACGCTTTCCAGTCTGCAGATTGACCAGTTCGCTCGGTTGCAGCTTGAAGGAGAAACCTTCGGCGGAGTCGCTTTCGGCGCCATTGCGCAGGACCGCATCCACCGAATCCAGACGCTCCGGCGGCTCGCGCAGGGGGCCGGCTGGCAGGCAGCGGCGATTGCCGAGCCCACGGGCTGCGTCAATCAGCACCAACTCCAGATCGCGCGCCAAGCGGTAGTGCTGCAGGCCATCGTCGCTGAGGATCAGGTCGAGGGTTTCCTGCTCCAGCAGGGCCCGCACGGCACGGGAACGGTCCGGGTCGATTACCAGTGGCACACCACTGCGCTGGACGATCAGCAGCGGTTCGTCGCCGGCCTGCTCGGCCCCCTGCTCCGCCCGCACCCGCCAAGGCATTTGCGGCGGCTTGGCCCCATAGCCGCGGCTGACCACACCGACGCGCAATCCGCGCGCCCGGCAGTGCTCGATCAGCCAGAGAATCATCGGGGTCTTGCCGGTGCCACCAACGGTGATGTTACCGACGACGATCAACGGAACAGGCGGGCGATAGCTGTTGCCCTGCCCCGCCATGAAGGATGCGCGCTTGCGCTCGGCGACTCGACGATAGAGCCACTCCAGCGGGCTCAGCAAGCCAAGTGCCGGATGACCTCGATACCAGGCGTCTAGCAGGCGCTCAGAGAAGGCCATCAGGGCTTCTTGGCCGCGTCGGCCTCGATGGTGGTCATGCGCAACTGGCTGAATCCCAGCTTGCCGGCGGCATCCATGGCGGTGACTACTGACTGGTGGGTAGTGCGCGCGTCAGCGGTGATCACCAGCGGCAGGCTGTTGTCGCCTTCCGACTCGCGTCCCAGCGCAGCAATCAGGGTCGCCAGGTCGCTCTTCACCAGGTTCTGGCCGTTGAGCGAGTACTGGCCGTCCGCAGCGATGCTCAGCTCCAGCGTCTTGAGCTCGGTTTCCTCGGGAGGCGTGCCGCTCACGGCCTCGGGCAGTTCGATTTTCAGCTGATTGGGTTTGCTGAAGGTGGTGGTCACCACGAAGAACAGCAGCAGCACGAAGATCACGTCGATCAACGAAGTGAGGTTGAGGAACACCTCTTCGCGGGCGACATTGCCCGCCCTGCGGCGGAATTTCACGCTTTGGCTTCCTCTGCGAAATCCACTTCGCGATCGCCTTGGACCACTTCCACCAGCTTGATCGCTTCCTGCTCCATGGCCACTACCAGCTCGTCAACACGACGCAGCAGGTAACGGTGGAAGAACACAGCCGGAATGGCGACGATCAGGCCTGCAGCAGTGGTCACCAGCGCCTTGGCGATACCGCCGGCCAGCACGGGCGCGTTGGCCATGCCGTTCTCCATGAAGCCGCCGAATATATCGATCATGCCGAAGACGGTACCCAGCAGGCCGAGTAGCGGCGCCATGGCAGCGATGGTGCCAAGGGCATTGAGGTAGCGCTCCAGCTCATGGATGACCCGACTGGCAGCTTCCTCGATGCACTCCTTCATGATTTCGCGGCCATGTTTGGAGTTGGCCAGGCCCGCAGCCAGCACCTCACCCAGCGGCGAAGAGGCACGCAGCTCCTTGAGCTTCTGGCTGTTCAGCTGCTTGTCCTTGATCTGGCGCCAGACCTGACCCAGCAGGTGCGGCGGAGACACGCGGCTGATGCGCAGGGTCCACAGGCGTTCGGCAACGATCGCGGTGGCGGCGATGGAACACAGAATGATCGGCAGCATCATCCAGCCGCCGGCTTTGACCAACTCCCACACGGTAGGAAATCCCCTTCGGAAAAGTGGCGCCACTCTAGCATAGGGGCGGGCCTCCGCCGACCGTCGCCGTTCTCATTTTTCCCTCCAGAATACGGACTTTTCTCGCTCGCTCTCCGGCTCGACGCCAGCGCCCAGACGCAGCAGCAAATGACCCTGCTTCGCCGTATCATGGATCTCGGCGGGCAGCGCGCCGATTCGCGAAACGACCAACGGATGGGGATGGCCGTAGGGGTTCAGGTGGCCTCGGGAAATCAGCACTTTCTCAGGCGCCACGGCATGCAGGAACGCGCCACTGGAGGACGTTCGGCTGCCATGGTGGCCCGCCACCAGCCAGCGCGCCGCAAGTGGCTTGCCACTGGCGACCCAGGCGGCTTCACCGCGAGCCCCGAGATCGCCACTCAACAGGATGCGCTCACCAGCGGCCTCGACCGACAACACACATGAGCCATCATTGCTATCGCCTGTCAGTGGCGACTGCCAGATTCGGAATCTCACGCCATCCCAAGTCCAGGCCAGATCAGCCGGACAGGCCTCGGCGCCCAGTTCGGATGGCAGCCGCTCCAGCTCACCAGTCAGCACCCGCGCCACCGCCAACCCCCGACTTACGGCCAGGGCGCCGCCGGAATGATCGGAATCCGCATGACTGAGCAGTAACAGATCCAGCCGAGACAACCCCAGGCCGCGCAGGGTCGGAACTACCACACGCTCGCCGATATCGAAGTCGCCCCGGCGCGGACCGGCGTCGTAGAGCATCGCATGCTCGTGAGTGCGGACCAGCACCGAAAGGCCCTGCCCCACGTCCAGCACCCGAACCTCGGCCTGACCACGTGCCGGGCGCTCCTGCGGCGGGAACAGCATGGGCAATAGCAGCGCCAGCCCCAGCGCACGCAGCGGCACGCCAGCCGGGGCAATCAGCAGCAGTACACCCAGCGTTCCGAGGATCCAACCCCAGAACGGAACTTGCGTAGGAATCCAGGCGGGAACCTGCGTCGCCGTCCAGGCCAGTATCTGGAACAGCAACTCCAGGGCACCACCGGCCAACCAGAGCAATGCATCCCCCAGTAGGGGAATGCCAAGTAGCAATGTGCCTAGCAACGCCAGCGGCAGCACCACCAGGCTGATCCAGGGCACCGCCAGCAGGTTCGCCAGAGGGCCACTGAGGCTGATGGGCAAGGCCAGGGCCAGCAGCAGAGGCGCCAACCCCACACCCATGACCCACTGAGCTCGCCACCAGGTCGCCCACCAGCGCCATGCCCCCAGCCGCCCGGCAAAGGCCAGCACCAGCAGGACCACAGCACCAAAGGAAAGCCAGAATCCCGGTTGCAGCACTACCAATGGTTCAGCCAGCAATACGGCACACAGCGCCACCAGCAAAGGCGTGAGGAATCCCAGGTGGCGAAAGCGCAAACGCCAGAGCAAGACGACGCCAAGCATCACGCAAGCTCGCTGCACCGGCACATCGAATCCTGCCAGCACGCCATATCCGAGCCCACCGGCGAGAGCCATGGCACAAGCCCAGGGTAGCCAGGGCAGCGACCGAGGCCAGAGTCCGTTTCGAGCGAGCACCACCACCAGGCCGTAAAGGACACCCGCGAATAGCGTGATGTGCTGACCGGAAATCACCATCAGGTGCGTGGTCCCCGTGTCTTGTAACAGGCGCCAGTCCCGATCCTGCAAGCCGGAGCCGTCGCCCAGCACCAAGGCGGCGAGCCCACCGGCCCGTCCCCAGGCATCCACCTGCAGCAAACGATGACGCAAGGAGTCCCGCCAGGCGACAGGGCCGCTTGCCGCTTCCAGTCGCTCCCCGGCCTTGACCGAGCCGGTTGCCCCTATGCGCCGTGCCAGCAGCCACGCCTCGTAGTCAAAGGTCGCGGGATTCACGAGACCACGCGGTCGTTTAAGGCGAACAGCCAGCCGCCAGCGTTCGCCGGCAAACACACGCGGGCCGCCATGCCAGGACAGCCGCAACCTGCCAGGCAATTGCGCCCGGGAGGAATGGAGCGCCGCCAACTCGAAGCGCACCACCCCATCAGCCGTGCTGGGGAGGCCGACCACGGTTCCTTCCAACCAGCGCACCTGGCCGTCCAACCGCGATTCCAACCGGTCGTCCAACGCCCATTGGGCACTCATGCAAGCCCAACCGAGACCAAGCAGGAACAGCCCGCTGCGCCAGGCACGCGACGCCAGCAGCGCGAATCCGAGAATCAACTGGAGCAGGAGCCACCAGACAGGCGGCAAGACAGGCATCCAGCGCAATAAAAGAAGGCCTACGGCAAGCGTGGCCAACCCCGAAACCATGGGCATCCGACTTCCCTTCCCTGGGACGGAGACTGCGGCGACGTCCCCTACAGCCCTGCACGTCACGATCCAGGCGGCGCAGTTCCGTTTAAACTTGCCGACACAAACTGACCCGGCGATGTCATTTCCGGGTGTGCATAATACCCGGCGCTTTCGTCGGCCAGAGACCGCCCATGCCGCGTCGTATATTCAAACGCTACATGCCGAACCCGGACACCATCAGGGAACACAAGTCCCTGCGTTTTCTCGGCACCCTGATTCACGACCCGAACCTCTGGCACCTCAATCGCCATTCGGTCGCCCGCGCCATGGCCATGGGCCTGTTCGCCGCGTTCATCCCCATTCCCATGCAGATGCTGCTGGCAGCCGGCCTGGCCATCATGGTCCGTGCGAACCTGCCGATCTCGGTGGGTCTCGTGTGGTTGACCAATCCCATCACAATGCCGCCGGTTTTCTACTGCACCTACAAGATGGGGGCGTGGATCATGCAGATCTCTCCGCGCGCCCTACCCGAGGAACTGACCTGGGAATGGATCACGCAGGAGCTTTCCTCGGTCTGGCAACCATTCCTCCTAGGATCGGTGGTCTGCGGCATCCTGATCGGCGCACTGGCCTACATGCTGACCATGCTTTATTGGCGCTGGTGGGTCGGGCACAGTTGGCGCAAACGCCAGAAGGCCCGGCGCGAAAACAGCCGCTAAAACGAAAACGCCGCATTGAATGCGGCGTTTTCTATTGCGGGGAGCGCCCCCTACTCGTAGCGCAAGGCCTCGGCTGGCTGGGTCTGGGCGGCACGCCAGGCGGGATAGAGGGTGGCCAGGAAGCTCAGGATCAGGGCCGCGCCACAGATCAGCAGAACATCCCCCAATTGCAGCTCAGACGGCAGGTAACTGACGAAGTAGACGTCTGAACTGAATATCTGCCGGCCACTGGCGCGCTCCAGCGCAGCGATCCACTGGCTGACGTTGAGCGCCGTGATGATGCCCAACACGGTGCCGATCAGCGTGCCGATGAAGCCGATCACGCTGCCCTGAACCATGAACACCGCCATGATCTGGCGCGGCGTCGCTCCCAGCGTGCGAAGGATGGCGATATCCGCACGCTTGTCGGCGACCACCATGATCAAGGTGGCGATGATGTTGAACGCAGCCACGGCCACAATCAGCAAAAGGAGCAGGCCGATCATGGTCTTCTCCATCTTCATGGCGCTGAACAGACTGCCCTGCGTATGGGTCCAGTCATCGGCGCGATAACCCTGCCCCAGCTCGGCGGCAATCTGTTTCGACACTTCAGGTGCGAGGAACAGGTCCTTCAGGGCAAGGCGCACACTTTGCACCTGCCCTTCCGGCAGACGCTGGATGGTGGAGGCATCGGCGATGTTGATCAGCGCCAGGGAGCTGTCCAGCTCGGCACCGACCTTGAATACACCCACCACATTGAGGCGCTGCATCCGCGGCGTAATACCGCCTGGTGCATTGCTGACTTCAGGGACGATCAGGGTCAGCTTGTCGCCGACATTGAGGCGGAAACGCCGCGCAGTAATTTCGCCGACCACGATGCCGGACTCGCCCGGCTTCAGGGCATCGAGATTCCCTTGCACCATGTGCTTGCCGATGATGGAAACCTTGGTCTCTTCCTGCGGGTCAACACCATTGATCTGCACCGGCTGCATCATTCCCTTGTAGGAAAGCATGCCCTCCAGCTCAGCGAAGGGCACCGCGCCCACGACCTCCGGGTGCTTCATTGCGGCATCGGACACGCGGCGCCAGTCGGCCAGGGGCTGATCGGCACTCAGGGTAGCGTGTGACACCATGCCGAGGATGCGCGAGCGCATTTCCTTCTGGAATCCGTTCATCACCGAGAGCACTACGATCATGGCCAGCACGCCCAGTGCCAGACCGATCATCGACGTGAGCGAGATGAAGGAAATGAAGTGGTTACGGCGCTTGGCGCGCGTATAGCGCGTGCCGATAAAGATCGGGAGAGGTCTGAACATCTCAGGCAGCCACCAGTCGGCCTTCTTCAAGGCGCAGCACCCGATCCATCTGGCGGGCAAGCTGCAGGTCGTGGGTCACCACCAGGAAGGCGGTCTGCGAGGAGCGGCTCAGTTCCAGCATCAGCTCCTGGATGCCATGCGCAGTGTGCTGGTCGAGGTTGCCGGTGGGCTCGTCGAGCAGCACCAGACCTGGGTTGTTGACCAGGGCGCGGGCAATGGCCACCCGCTGGCGCTCACCACCGGAAAGCTCGGCCGGCTTGTGCGACAGGCGATGGCCCAGTCCAACGCGCTCCAGCAGCGCGGTGGCACGCTGGCGCGCCTCGGCGATTGCAGTACGACCGATCAGCAACGGCATGCAGACGTTCTCCAGCGCAGTGAACTCTGGCAGCAGATGGTGGAACTGGTAGACGAACCCCAGAGCGCGATTGCGCAGCAGGCCGCGGGCAGTTTCACTGAGCGCGGACAATTCCTCGCCGGCCAACCAGACGCTGCCCTTGCTCGGGGTATCCAGTCCACCCAGCATGTTCAGCAGCGTGCTCTTGCCGGAGCCGGAGCTACCCACGATGGCCACCCGCTCTCCCGGATGCAGTTCCAGCTGGACGCCAGACAGCACCTCGACGGACTGCGGGCCCTCGTCGTAGCTCTTGCCCAGGTTGCGGCAACTCAGGACAGCCTTGTTACTCATAGCGCAAAGCCTCTGCTGGCTGGGTGCGCGCGGCACGCCAGGCGGGATAAAGGGTGGCGAGGAAACTCAGGACCAGCGCAGCCGAGCAGACCAGCACCACGTCCTCGGCCATCAGTTGGGATGGCAGATAATCGATGAAATAGACATCGGCACTGAGGAACTTGTGTCCCAGCAGGCGCTCCAGCAGGCCGATGGCATCGCTCACGTTCAATGCCGCGAGAATGCCCAGCACGCCGCCAATAAGCGTGCCGACAACACCGATCACGGTGCCCTGGACCATGAAGATGCCCATGATCTGCCTGGGTGTGGCACCCAATGTCCGGAGAATGGCAATGTCACCGCGCTTGTCAGTCACCACCATCACCAGGGTTGAAATGATATTGAAGGCAGCGACAGCCACAATCAGCAGCAACAGCAGGCCGATCATGGCCTTTTCCATCTTGATCGCCTGGTAGAGGTTGCCGTGCGTACGGGTCCAGTCACGGGCATAGAAATCTTCGCCCTTCAATTCGCCCGCGATCTGCCACGCCACTTGCGGCGCCTGGAACAGGTCATCGAGTTTCAGGCGCAGCCCCTGAACCTGGTCCGGCTGCCAACGCTTGAGGCGGGCGACATCGGACAGGTTGGCAATGGCCAGGAAGCCATCCAGCTCACCCGCGCCAACGTGGAAGATGCCGACCACGGTGAAGCGCTTCATCCGCGGGAAGACCCCCGCCGGGGTCACGGCAACTTCCGGGAGCACGAAAGTGACCTTGTCGCCCATACCGACGCCAAGCTTGCTGGCCGCACGATCGCCAATGACGATGCCGAACTCGCCCGGTTTCAGGGCACCGAGGCTGCCCTCCCGGAAGAAGTTGCCGATGATGGAAACCTTGGGTTCTTCCTGCGGGTCCACGGCGTTGACCAGCACCTTCTGTACCTTGCCGTCGGCAGTCAGCAGGCCCTGGACCTGGGTGTAAGGCGCAACGGCCTTCACTTCGGAATGCCGGGCCACGCCTTCTGCCAGCTTGCGCCAATCATTGATCGGCACCGCGGACTCCACGGTGGCGTGGGGCACCATGCCCAGCACACGGGTTCGCATTTCATAGTCGAAGCCGTTCATGACCGACAGCACCAGGATCATTACCAGCACACCGAGTGCCAGGCCGATCATGGAGGTCAGGGAAATGAAGGAGACGAAGTAGTTGCGGCGCTTGGCGCGCGTGTAGCGTGCGCCTATGTACAGGGACAGCGGTCTGAACATGGAAGTGGAGTTCGCTGGCGAAAGAAGGGACGTCCTTGTGGCGGGGCTTGGCGAGCAGCGTTTACACTCAAATTCTGTTCGTGGTCTGTCGCGGCGCTCCGGGCGACGCAAACGGACTTGCAAAACGGAACAGCTCTTCGACCACCACCGCTGCCATGGGTTCGCCATGTCGACACGAGACGCGGATGACCGCCGCGAATACTACCGCATCGAAGATTCGATCGCACTGGAATTTCGCCCGCTGAAACAGGGCGAAACAGCTGATGAAAGCGGCGCGGACAGCGGCTCTCAACTGTTCGGACTGCTTAGCGAATTGCATCTGATGGACTTCGAATCGCAGCACTTGCTGCGGCATATCCATGAGCGCGATCGAACCCTGGCGAATTACCTCAAGGTCATCAACAAGCGAATTGACCTGCTTGGCCAGGCCCTTGCGCAGAGCCTGTTGCGCGACATCGGCCCAGCACGCCAGGTGACCCTGTCAGAAGGCGGCCTTGGCTTCACCAGCGACCAGCCCATCGAAACCGGCACCCACCTGGCGATCAAGATGGTGCTGATGCCCCAGGCCCTTGGCCTCTTGCTGAATGCCACGGTCATCCACAACCAGCCCCGCGATGACGGCCAGTTCGATATCGGCACCGAGTTCGATGACCTTACCGACGCCCAGCGCCAGCTGCTGGCGCGCCACATACTTCAGAAACAGGCCCAGCAGCGACGCCAGGCCCGCGATCGTTCCTCTCCTTCCACCTGAGACCCGCGCATGAAGCGTACCGGACTGCTGCTGACCTGCCTCCTCCTCGCACTGCCCGTTAGCGCGGAAACCATCGAGATCCCTGTCGGCGAGCAAGGCGACCTGGGCCTCTCGCTGCCTGTGCGCGGTGAGAGCCAGAGGGCGGTACTGGAGCGCTTCGGCCTTCCTGACGAAGAACACCCCGCAGTAGGCAAGCCACCGATCAGTCGCTGGGACTACCGCGAGTTCTCGGTTTATTTCGAAAGCGGACGAGTCATCGACAGCGTTCGACACCATCAACCCAGAGCACCAAGGGAATAAACGTGACCCTGATCTACGGCCATCGAGGCGCAAAGGGCGAATGCCCGGAAAACACCCTGGCCAGCTTCAAGCAATGCCTGTCACACGGCGTGAAGCGTTGCGAGCTGGACCTGCACCTGTCCCGAGACGGCGAGCTGATGGTGATCCACGACCCCAGCCTGAAGCGCACCACCGGCCGTCGGGGCAAAGTGGCGGAGCATGACGCCGAAGAGCTGGAAGGTTATGACGCCCGCCTGGGCGGACCAGGCTGGCACCAGCCCTGCCCCATCCCGCGCCTGGCGAGCCTGTTCGAGCACTGTGATTTCGATCATTGGCAACTGGAAGTGAAGAGCGCTTCGCGGGTTCGCGCCGCGCGGACCGTGCTGGCAATCCAGGAGCTGGCTGAGCGTCACGGACTGGTGGACAAGGTGACGGTCACTTCCAGCTCCCGCGAGGTTCTGCGCGCCCTCAACCGACTGACGCCAAAGCTGTCTCGCGGGCTCGTGGCGGAGTACGCCTGGCTCGACCCGCTGAAGGTGGCCAAGCACCACGGCTGCAACCTGCTGGCCCTGAACTGGACGCTTTGTACCCCGGAGCGTCTGCTGAAAGCCCAGAAGGAAGGTCTGCACGTTTCGGTCTGGACCGTGAACGAACCAGCGCTGATGCGCCGCCTCGCCGACTTCGGCGTGGACAGCATCATCACCGACTTCCCAGGCCTGGCAAGCACCTCCATTGGGATACGCTGAAGCCGCCCGGCTGCAGCGAGTTCATTCGCGATTGAAATGACTATGCCGACAAGTTTGTCGGGTACGCCGCGCGCACCAGCGGCACCTGGACCACGACTGTCGCTCCACTGAGGCCGAACCGGTGCGCATGGCGCACCCTACAGCAGGCGTGCTACGGTTGAATGGTTCTTCAAGCTCAGGCAGTCCCCCATGAAAAAACCGGCCATAAAGGCCGGTTTTTTCGTTTAGGCGTCACCTGATCAGAAGCTCTCCCGGTTCGGCCAGCGCCATAGGTGCGTATCGCCGAGAGGGTCCTCCCCGGCCGGCTCAGGCGCCCGGCCGGTGCCGCTCAAAAAAGCCGGTTAAGGCCGTCGAACGCAGCCACCCGATAGGCTTCGGCCATGGTCGGGTAGTTGAAGGTAGTGTTGATGAAGTACTTGATGGAGTTGGCTTCACCCTTCTGGTTCATGATCGCCTGGCCAATGTGGACGATCTCGGAGGCCTGGTAGCCGAAGCAGTGGACGCCGAGGATTTCCAGGGTCTCGCGGTGGAACAGGATTTTCAGCATGCCCACCGGCTCGTGGGAAATCTGCGCACGCGCCATGCCCTTGAAGAAAGCCTTGCCCACTTCGTAGGGGATCTTCGCCTGGGTGAGTTCGCGCTCGTTCTTGCCGATCGAGCTGATCTCCGGAATGGTGTAGATGCCGGTCGGTACGTCATCGACGAAGCGCCAGCTGTCATTTTCAACGGCGCTGCCGGCGGCCGAGCGGCCCTGATCCGCGGCAGCACTTGCCAGGCTTGGCCAGCCGATCACATCACCGGCAGCGAAGATGTTGCTGACTTCAGTACGGTAGTACTGGTCAACGTTGATCTGGCCACGACTATTGACCTTGATCCCGATGTTCTCCAGGCCCAGCTTGTCGGTGTTGCCGGTACGACCGTTGCACCACAGCAGGCAGTCGGCCTTGATCTTCTTGCCGGACTTGAGGTGCAGGATCACCCCGTTCTCCAATCCTTCGATGCGCTCGTACTCTTCATTGTGGCGAATCAGCACATTGTTGTTGCGCAGGTGGTAGCTGAGGGCGTCGGAGATTTCGTCGTCAAGGAAGCTGAGCAACTGGTCGCGGTTGTCGATCAGGTCCACCAGCACACCCAGGCCGCTGAAGATCGAGGCGTACTCGGAACCGATCACGCCGGCTCCGTAGATGATGATTCGACGCGGCGTGTGGGTCAGGCTGAGGATGGTATCGCTGTCGTAGATGCGCGGGTGGTTGAAGTCGACATCCGCCGGACGATAAGGGCGCGAGCCGGTGGCGATGATGACCTGCTTGGCCACCAGCTTTTCCACCACACCACTGGCGCAGACCACTTCCACGGTCTGCTCGTCATGGAAGCTGGCAGTACCGAAGAATACGTCGACGCGGTTGCGCGCATAGAAGCCGGTGCGCGAGGCGACCTGCTTGGAAATAACCCGCTCGGCACTCTTCAGCACGTCGGGGAAGGAGAACCAGCGCGGCTCACCAATCTGGCGGAACAGCGGGTTGGTGTTGTACTGCATGATCTGCCGAACGGAATGACGTAGTGCCTTGGACGGAATCGTGCCCAAGTGGGTGCAGTTGCCGCCAACCAGCGGGCGGTTGTCTACCACCGCCACCTTGCGCCCTGCCTTGGCGGCGTTCATCGCCGCGCCTTCCCCCGCCGGGCCCGAACCCAGCACCACTACGTCGTAGTTGTAGACAGCCATGCTTACTCCTCATAACGGGCCGGGGCGCCCTTTGGCGCCCCCGGCAAGGTCCGCGGCAGTCGCCACCGCGGATATCGGAACCTGTTTCGGCGATCCTGGAAGGGACCCTGAACTGGCGTGCAGCTTAGTCCAGGCGCCTGGCGCTGCACATTAGCGCTTGGTCGCGTCGTAGGCGAGGTTTGAATCCACTACATCGCCCTCGCGGCGCACTTCCTCACATTTCTCGCGATTGCCGCCACAGATCGAGCACTCCTTCTCGATGCCCAGGTTGGCGATTCCACCACAGGAACCGGCGATGGGCTTGCGACCCATGATCACGCCGACGGCCATGCCCAGCACCACCAGCAGCATGATCAGGAACACCAGCACGAAGGTCATCTTCACTTCTCCTCTTGCTCGAGCAGCTCGCGGAAGCGGCTGCTGCCATGGCTGACGAAGCCCTGTCCTTCACGGATCACGAAGAAGGCGGCGATGCCATGGCGTTCAGCATAGGCCTCCCCCGCCTTCGGCCCCAGTACCAGCAGCAAGGTGGACAACCCGTCCGCCCTCAGCGCCGACTCATCCACCACGGTTACCGCCGCCAGGTTGTGGCTGATCGGCGACCCCGTTGCCGGATCCAGAGTGTGGGAGTAACGCTTGCCGCCCTTCTCAAAATAGTTGCGATAGTCGCCCGAGGTGGAAACGCCGACCCCATCGAGCTGGATGATCTTCTGCGCTACCTGCCGATCATCCCGCGGTGCTTCGATGGCGATGCGCCAGGGCGAGCCATCGGGTTTGCGGCCGAAGGCCTTCAACTCGCCCGTGATTTCCACCAGCGCACTGCCGACACCCAGCTCACCCAAATGTGTCACCACGCGATCAACCGCATAGCCAGCGGCGATGCTGTTGAAGTCAAGTTGCACCGGTGCGTCCTTGCACAGCTCCTGACCACGAATCGACAGGTGCTGATGACCGACATTGGCCTTCGCGGCAGCAATGGCTACGGCACTGGGTACCTGCTCGCCACGTGACTGAGGGCCGAACCCCCAGAGGTTGAGCAGCGGCTCCACCGTCATGTCGAAGGCGCCATTGCTGTCCTTTGACAGGTCGCCGGCGAAAGACACCAGCTCCAGCATCGGGGCAGGCAGTGCCATGCAGCTGCCTGCCGGCAAGGCGTTGAAACGCTCCACTTCGGAGTCGGCGCGGTAGGTGGACATCTGCAGGTCGATTTCCTTCAGGATGCCTTCCACCTCGTGGCGGACCCGCTCGACCGACGGGCCGGAAGCGTTGCGCACGTACTTCACCGAGTAGCTGCTGCCCATGGTGGGGCCGCTGAACTGCTCCAGGCTATCGCCACACCCGGCCAGCAGGAGACTGGCCGAGAACATCAGCGCGATCGGCCTAGCCACCGAAATCATCCAGCAGGATATTGTCCCGCTCCACGCCGAGGTCGGTGAGCATCTTGATCACCGCAGCGTTCATCATCGGCGGGCCACACATGTAGAACTCGCAATCCTCGGGGGCCGGGTGGTCCTTGAGGTAGTTCTCATAAAGGACGTTGTGGATGAAGCCCTTCAGCCCACTCCAGTTGTCCTCCGGCTGCGGGTCGGACAGCGCCAGGTGCCACTGGAAGTTCGGATTCTCGGCGGCCAATTGGTCGTATTCCTCGGTATAGAAGGCTTCGCGCAGGGAACGCGCGCCATACCAGAAGCTGATCTTGCGCTTTGAACCCAGGCGTTTGAGCTGGTCGAAAATGTGCGAGCGCATGGGCGCCATGCCCGCACCACCACCGATGAAGACCATTTCCGCTTCGCTGTCCTTGGCGAAGAACTCGCCGAAGGGGCCATAAACGGTAACCTTGTCGCCTGGCTTGAGACTGAAGACCCAGGAAGACATCTGCCCAGGCGGCAAGTGATCCTTGCCTGGCGGGGGCGAGGCGATACGGATGTTGAATTTGACGATGCCCTTCTCATCCGGGTAGTTGGCCATGGAGTAGGCGCGGATCACCGTCTCCTCGACTCTGGATACGTACTTCCACTGGTTGAACTTGTCCCAGTCGCCCCGGTATTCGGGCTGAATATCGAAGTCCTTGTAGGCCACCTGGTGTGGCGGGCATTCCAGCTGTACGTAACCACCAGCGCGGAAGTCCACGCTCTCGCCTTCCGGCAGGCGCAGCGTCAGCTCCTTGATGAAGGTAGCCACGTTGGGGTTGGACTCCACCGTGCACTCCCACTTCTTCACACCGAAGACTTCTTCCGGCACCTCGATATGCATGTCCTGTTTCACCGGGGTCTGGCAGGACAGGCGCCAGCCTTCCTTTGCTTGGCGGCGGGTGAAGTGGGACTCCTCGGTGGGCAGCATTTCCCCACCGCCGCTCTCGACGACGCACTTGCACTGGGCACAAGTACCGCCGCCGCCACACGCGGAAGACAAAAAGATGTTATGGGATGCCAGGGTCTGCAGCAGCTTGCCGCCGGCGGGCACAGTGATGGTCCGCTCGCCGTTGATCACGATATTCACGTCGCCGCTGGACACCAGCTTGGCGCGGGCCGCCAGGATGATCACCACCAGCCCGAGGACGATGGCGGTGAACATGCCGATGGCGAGGAAGATTTCGAAACTCAGCATGTCCGTTCCTTAGAGCTGCACACCGGAAAACGACATGAAGCCGAGCGACATCAGGCCGATGGTGATGAAGGTGATGCCGAGGCCCTGCAGGCCCTCGGGGACATCACTGTATTTCAGCTTCTCGCGGATACCCGCCAGCAAGGCGATAGCCAAGGCCCAGGAGAAGCCGGAGCCGACGCCGTAGACCACGCTCTCGCCCAGGTTGTAATCACGCTCCACCATGAACAGCGAGCCGGCCATGATGGCGCAGTTCACCGTGATCAGCGGCAGGAACACACCGAGGGCGTTGTAGAGCGAGGGCACATATTTGTCGAGCAGCATCTCGAGGATCTGCACGATGGCGGCGATCACGCCGATGTAGCTGAGCAGGCCAAGGAATGACAGGTCCACGTCCGGTAGACCTGCCCAGGCCAGGGCACCATCCTTGAGCAGCAGACTGTAAAGCAGGTTGTTGGCCGGCACGGTGATGGCCTGCACCACGATCACCGCGATACCCAGGCCAATAGCGGTTTCCACTTTCTTCGAAATGGCGATGAAAGTGCACATGCCAAGGAAGAAGGCCAGCGCCATGTTCTCGACGAACACGGCCTTCACGAACAGGCTGAGGTAGTGCTCCATCAGTAGGCCTCCTTGTTGGATACCTGGGGCGCGATCCTGTAGGACGGAGCCTCCTTCTGCTCGGTCTTCCAGCTACGCAGCGCCCAGATGATCAAGCCGATCAGGAAGAAGGCTGAGGGTGGCAACAGCAGCAGGCCATTGGGCTGGTACCAACCACCGTCGTTGATCACCGGCAGGACCTCGTAGCCCAGCAGCTTGCCGGCGCCAAGCAATTCGCGAATGACACCGAGGACGATCAGCATGGCGCTGTAGCCCAGGCCGTTGCCAATGCCATCGAAGAAGGACAGCAGTGGCGGATTGGCCATGGCAAACGCTTCCGCGCGGCCCATCACGATGCAGTTGGTGATGATCAGGCCGACGAACACCGACAGCTGCTTGGAGAGGCTGAAGGCGTAGGCCTTGAGCACCTGGTCGACCACGATCACCAGCGAGGCGATGATCACCATCTGCACGATCATGCGGATCGAGCTGGGGATCTGGCTGCGGATCATCGAGATGAACAGGTTGGAGAAGCCGGTCACCAGGGTCAGGGCGATGGACATCACCAGCGCGGTCTTCAGGTTGGAAGTGACCGCCAGCGCCGAGCAGATCCCCAGTATCTGCAAGCCGATGGGGTTGTTGTGCAGGATCGGGTCCAGCAGGACCGACCGGATAGTGGGTTGCGCCATGCTCATGCCTCCCCGTCGCTCAGCCTGGCCAGGAACGGACCAAAGCCGTTCTTGCCAAGCCAGAAATGCAGCAGATTGTTGACGCCCTTGCTGGTCAGCGTGGCGCCGGCCAGGCCGTCGACCTGATGTCGGGCGTTCGGCGACTGCGCGTCGACACTGCCCTTGATGATCTGGACAGCCAGTTGGCCCTGTTCGTCGAACAGGCTCTTGCCGTTCCACAGCGCCTTCCATTTCGGGTTGTCCACTTCGCCACCCAGACCCGGGGTCTCGCCATGCTGGTAGAAACCCAGGCCGACCACGGTATCGAGGTCACCCTTGAGCGCCAGGAAGCCGTACAGGGTCGACCAGAGGCCGTAGCCACGCACGGGCAGGATCAGGGTCTGCAACTTGCCATCCTGCTCCACCAGGTAAACGGTGGAGAAACGCTCGCGACGCTTGATAGAGGCGGTGTCCTGCTCAGCCGACAGCGCATCGGACAGCTTCGGATCCTTGGCGGCCTTCAGCGGGTCGAACCCGGCGGCCTGGATATCGGCGGCATAGTCACCACTGTTCAAGTCAACAACCTTGGCGGAGATGCGCTCGGCGTAGAGCTTCTTGACCTCATCGGCAGACATGCCCGGCTGCGCCAGACCCGCGATGGTCAGAATGCTGCGCTGTTTGTCCAACTCGCGGTTTTCCACCTGGATGGGCTTAAGCGCGATGGCGCCACCTGCCACGAACACGGAACACACCAGGCAGACCACCAGGGCCACCATCAGGGTGCGGACAGTGGATTCCTTCTGGTTAGCCATTGCGTGCCAGCCTCCGCTTGATATTGGCCTGGACCACGAAGTGGTCGATCAGGGGCGCGAACAGGTTGGCGAAGAGAATCGCCAGCATCATGCCCTCCGGGAAGGCCGGGTTGACCACACGGATCAGCACCACCATCAGGCCGATCAGTGCACCGAACAGCCATTTGCCGGTGTTGGTCATGGAGGCAGACACCGGGTCGGTGGCCATGAACATCATGCCGAAGGCGAATCCACCCAGAACCAGATGCCAGTACCAGGGCATGGCGAACATTGGATTGGTGTCCGAGCCGATGGCGTTGAACAGCCAACTGGTGGCGATCATGCCCAGCATCACACCAGCAACGATTCGCCAGGCCGCGATGCGGGTCACCAGCAACACGCCGCCACCGATCAGGATGGCCAGGGTGCTGGTTTCACCGATGGAGCCCTGGATGGTGCCGAGGAAGGCGTCCATCCAGCTGATGCCATGGCCGACGATATTGTCGACGCCGCCCGCGGCACCGAGGCTCAGCGAAGTGGCGCCGGCGAATCCGTCCACAGCGGTCCAGACCGCGTCACCGGAAATCTGTGCCGGGTAGGCGAAGAACAGGAAGGCGCGGCCTGCCAGAGCCGGGTTTAGGAAGTTCTTTCCGGTACCGCCGAAGACCTCCTTGCCCAGCACGACGCCGAAGCTGATACCCAGCGCGACCTGCCAAAGTGGAATGCTTGGCGGCAGGGTCAGGGCAAAGAGCACGGAGGTGACGAAGAAACCTTCGTTCACCTCATGGCGACGGATCGAGGCGAACAGGACTTCCCAGAAGCCGCCGACAATGAAGGTCACGGCGTAGATGGGCAGGAACCAGGCGGCCCCCTGGACGAAGTTGTCCCACAGGCTGTTCGGGTCGAACCCGGCCAGGGCTCCGATCAACGCGAAGCGCAAGCCCTCCTGGGCCGCCAGTAGGTCTGGGCTTTGCGCGAACACCAGGTTGGCCTGGTAGCCGACGTTCCACATGCCGAAGAACATCGCCGGGAAGGTGCAGAGCCAGACGGTGATCATCATGCGTTTCAGGTCGATGCCGTCGCGCACATGGGCGGTGGTTCGGGTCACATTGGCGGGGCGATAGAAGAAGGTGTCTACCGCCTCGTACAGTGCGTACCACTTTTCATAGCGACCACCCTGCTCAAAGTTGTGCTCGATCCGATCGAGGAATTTACGCAGGCCCATGTCAGCCCTCCTTCTCAATACGGCTGAGGTTGTCCCGCAGGATGGGGCCGTATTCATACTTGCCGGCGCAGACGTAGCTGCATAGGGCCAGGTCTTCTTCATCCAACTCCAGGCAACCGAGTTTCTGCGCCATTTCGGTGTCACCGACGATCAGGTAGCGCAGAAGCTGCGTGGGCAGGATGTCCAGGGGCATCACCGCCTCGTAGTTGCCCACCGGCACCATGGCGCGCGGACTGCCGTTGGTAGAGGTGCTGAATGCGAACTTGCGACTGCCCAGCAGTCTGGAAACGAAGATGTTCAGCACCGAATGCTTGTTCATCCCGGCACGCAGGTAGTGCAATAGCTCGCGGTCGTTACCTTCGCGCAGACAGGAAACTTGCAAGTGGTAACGACCGAGATAGGCGCAAGCACCACGGGATGTGCGGCCACCCAGCAGGGAGCCGGAAACCACGCGGTTAGCACCGGATTGCAGCTCGCCAGCGGTGAGCTCATCCAGGCTGGCCCCCAGACGTGTTCGCACCAGACGCGGTTTCTCCACCACAGGGCCGGCGAGCGAAATCACGCGTTCAACCCAGAGGCGGCCGGTGGTGAACAGTTTGCCGATGGCAATCACGTCCTGATAACCGATGTGCCAGACGCTCTTGCTCACACTGACCGGATCGAGGAAGTGGATATGGGTTCCTGGCAGCCCGGCGGGGTGCGGGCCGGCAAACGACTCACGATGAACCTTGGCCAGGCCTTCACCCGGCAGTGCAGCGCCTTCTGCCTTGCAGAGAAAGATGCGGGCCAACCTGGAGAGGACTTTCAGGCCGTGCTCGAAGTCCGCGGCATGCCCGGCGATCACGACAGCAGGATCGGCGGCCAAGGGATGGGTATCCATGGCGGTGACGAAGATGGAACTGGGCGTGGCATCGATAGCTGGCACGCGGCTGAAGGGCCGAGTACGAAAGGCGGTCCAGAGACCGGAGGTAACCAGGTTATGACGCACTTGCTGTGGGTCGAGCTGGTCGAGCCTTTCGGCGGAATAATGCTCGAAACAAACCTCGTCATCGCCGTCGAGATCGATCACCACCGATTGCAGCACGCGCTGTTCGCCACGGTGGATGGCGCTCACTAGGCCGGCACCTGGCGCGGTATAGGTCACGCCGGGTGTTTTCTTGTCGGAGAACAGCGGCTGGCCGAGCTTGACCCGGTCCCCCACCTGAACATCCATGGTCGGCTTCATGCCGTGGTAATCGAAGCCGATGACGGCAACGCTCCGAACCGGGCGCCCAGCCTCGATTCGTTGAGCCGGCTCACCCGCCACTGGCAGGTCCAGCCCTCGCTTGATTCTGATCATAGGTTTCGCCTGAAACAGGAATTCTGCTCGAAATGCCTTGGCTCGATAGCCCGATAGAACACCGTCGCACCTGCCTGAGCAGGTACGGACGCACTACATCCCGAACGATTAAGCAGCGGATTATAGAGAGCCAGCCCTACCGTCGCCACTTGAGCCCTTTCATTTCATAGACTTAGGAAACAACGAGCAACAGGTCGTCCACTACTGAATCGTGGGTCATCTCATTCGCACTGGACATTGCCGTAACGCACGCCCCCCATCGGCGCGTGGATACAATGAAAAACGGGAGCCGTTGGCTCCCGTTCTTCGTTCCGCATTCCGCATCAGTGGGCGACAGCACGCTCGGCGGTGCGCTTGAAGTAGTAGCAAACGCCGATCAGCGCCAGCCAGAACGGAATAGCGTAGACCGAGACATTGATACCCGGAATCATCAGCATCACACCGAGGATCAGCGCCACGAAGGCCAGGCACATGTAGTTGCCTACCGGATACCAGAGTGCCTTGAAGAACGGCTGAATACCCTGCGACTGCAGAGACTTGCGGAACTTCAGGTGCGACAGGCTGATCATCGCCCAGTTGATCACCAGCGCCGCCACTACCAGAGCCATCAGCAGCTCCAGCGCCTTTTGCGGCGCCAGGTAGTTGACCACCACACAAAGAAGCGTGATCAAGGCGGAAACCCCGATGGCCAGCACCGGCACCCCACGGTCGTCCACCTTCATCAGCGCCTTGGGCGCATCGCCTTGCTCCGCCAGGCCGTAGAGCATCCGGCTGTTGCAGTAGACGCCACTGTTATAGACCGAGAGCGCAGCGGTCAGTACCACGAAGTTGAGGATGTGTGCTGCAGTATCGCTGCCGATCAACGAGAAGATCTGCACGAAGGGGCTACCGCTATACGGATCGCCAGCGGCGCCCAGGGTTTCCAGCAGCTTGTCCCACGGATAGAGCATCAACAGCACGCTGAGCGCGCCGATGTAGAAGATCAGGATGCGATAGATCACCTGATTGATGGCCTTGGGAATCACCTTCTTCGGCTCGCTGGCCTCGGCGGCGGTAATACCCACCAGCTCCAGGCCACCAAAGGAGAACATGATGATGGCCAACACCATCACCAGACCTTCGATTCCGTTGGGGAAGAAACCGCCATGGCTCCAGAGATTGTCCACCGCGGCCTGGGGCCCGCCTTCTCCGCTGACCAGCAGGTAGATACCCAGGATGATCATGCCGATGATGGCCACCACCTTGATCAGGGCGAACCAGAACTCCGCCTCGCCGAATACCTTCACGTTGGCGAGGTTGATCAGGTTGATCAGTACGAAGAACACCGCGGCCGACACCCAGGTCGGTACTTCCGGCCACCAGAACTGGATGTACTTGCCCACCGCCGTTAGTTCGGCCATGCCCACCAGGACATAGAGCACCCAGTAGTTCCAGCCGGCGAGAAACCCCGCGTACCCCCCCCAGTACTTGTGGGCGAAGTGACTGAAGGAACCCGCAACCGGCTCCTCGACGATCATCTCGCCCAGCTGGCGCATGATCAGGAAAGCGAAGAATCCGGCAATGGCATAGCCGAGAATCATCGACGGCCCCGCCGACTTGAGCACCCCGGCCGACCCCAGGAACAGGCCGGTTCCGATAGCTCCGCCCAGCGCGATAAGCTGGATGTGGCGGTTTTTCAGGCCCCTTTTGAGCGGCCCTTGGTGAAGGTGATGTCCTTCCATCTGGGTAATCCCCAAGCGATTCTTGTTATCCGATTACAGACCCAATAATGAAAAACGGGAGCCCGAGAGCTCCCGTTTTTCATTTTCAAACGCTTAGCGCGGGAAAGACGGCGGGTTGACTCCGGCCATGTCTTCCATCACGCGAACCACCTGGCAGCTGTAACCGAATTCGTTGTCGTACCAGACGTACAGGACAACGCGGTTGTCATTGCAGATGGTGGCCTCGGCGTCTACCACACCGGCGTGGCGGGAGCCGACGAAGTCGGTGGAGACCACTTCCTGGGAAGCGACGAAGTCGATCTGCTTCTGCAGGTCAGAGTGCATGGCCATCTGGCGCAGGTACTCGTTGATCTCTTCGCGGTTGGTGGCCTTTTCCAGGTTCAGGTTCAGGATGGCCATGGAGACGTTCGGCGTCGGGACGCGGATCGCGTTACCGGTCAGCTTGCCCTTCAGAACCGGCAGAGCCTTGGCGGCAGCGGTAGCGGCGCCGGTCTCGGTGATCACCATGTTCAGCGGCGCGGCACGGCCACGACGGCTGCCCTTGTGGAAGTTGTCGATCAGGTTCTGGTCGTTGGTGAACGAGTGAACGGTTTCGACGTGGCCGTTGACGATGCCGTACTGGTCGTTCACTGCCTTCAGCACCGGCACGATGGCGTTGGTGGTGCAGGAAGCGGCCGAAACGATCTTGTCGTCAGCGGTGATGTCGCCATGGTTGATGCCGTGGACGATGTTCTTCAGCGCACCCTTGCCCGGAGCGGTCAGGATCACGCGGTCGACGCCGGGGCACTTCAGGTGCTGGCCCAGGCCTTCGGCGTCGCGCCACTTGCCGGTGTTGTCGACCAGCAGGGCGTTCTTGATGCCGTACTGGGTGTAGTCGATCGACGCCGGGTCGTTGGAGTAGATCACCTGGATCAGGTTGCCGTTGGCGGTGATGGTGTTGTTGGCCTCATCGATGGTGATGGTGCCGTCGAACGGGCCATGCACGGAGTCGCGGCGCAGCAGGCTGGCACGCTTTACCAGGTCGTTCTCGGCGCCCTTGCGGACAACGATGGCGCGCAGGCGCAGGCCGTCGCCACCACCGGTCTTCTCGATCAGGATGCGGGCCAGCAGGCGACCAATGCGGCCGAAGCCGTACAGGACAACGTCGGTGCCTTCGCGGGCGCCGCCATTCTGCTTGCCAACCACATCGGCCAGCTCGTCCTTGGTGAACTGCTCGATACTGCGGCCTTTGCCTTCAGCCTTGAACTTGGCAACCATCTTGCCCAGGTCCACGGAAGCGCTGCCCAGCTTGAGCTCGCTCATGGCCTTGAGGATCGGGAAGGTTTCGTGAACCGACAGCTCAGCTTCCCCCGCCAGGCGGTGACGGGCAAAGCGGTGAGCCTTGAGAATGGCAATCACGGAGCGGTTGATCAGGCCACGGCCATAGATCGAAGTCACAACATTGTTGTTGCGATACAGCTGGCCAATCATCGGAATCATGGCTTCCGCGAGGGCTTCACGATCGATCCATTCACCGAGACACTGGTCGGGCTTCTGAGTCACGGGCAGTACCTTCCACATGTAGGGGATGAAAAAAGGGGCTACATTATGACGGCGCACGCAGGCGCCGGCAATCAGCAGCGGCCCCAACACTGACATCCGCTAGTCGGGATAGTTACAATCCGCCGATCTTTTTCCGACCGGAGCCTCTTGCCCGTGTCCGTATTGCGCCTCCCGCCCCTCCCCTCCGCCGCTGGCAAGCAGCACTGGGGCAATCTGCCCGGTGCCGCACTGAGCCTGGCCATCGCCGAAGCCGCCAGCGCCGGTAAGCGATTCACCCTGCTGCTGACCGCTGACAGCCAAACGGCCGAGCGACTTGAGCAGGAACTGGGTTTTTTCGCCCCGGACCTCGATGTCCTGCATTTCCCCGATTGGGAAACGCTGCCCTACGACCTTTTCTCGCCGCACCAGGACATCATTTCCCAGCGTGTCGATACGCTTTATCGGCTGCCCGGGGTCAAGCGCGGCGTACTGGTGGTCCCCATCACCACGGCCCTGCACCGCCTGGCGCCAACTCGTTTCCTGCTCGGCTCCAGCCTGGTACTGGATGTCGGCCAGAAACTGGATGTGGAACAGATGCGCCTGCGCCTGGAAGCGGCCGGCTATCGCTGCGTGGACACAGTCTACGAGCATGGCGAGTTCGCCGTGCGTGGCGCGCTGATCGACCTGTTCCCCATGGGCAGCGACCTGCCCTACCGGATCGACCTGTTCGATGACGAGATCGAAACCCTGCGCACTTTCGATCCGGAAACCCAGCGTTCGGTGGACAAGGTGGAGTCCATCCGCCTACTGCCGGCGCGCGAGTTCCCGCTGGACAAGAAGGCGGTCACTGACTTCCGCGGCCGCTTCCGCGAGCGTTTCGACGTCGACTTCCGCCGTTGCCCGATCTATCAGGATCTGGCCAGCGGTATTACCCCCGCGGGGATCGAGTACTACCTGCCGCTGTTTTTCGAAGAGACCGCAACCCTCTTCGATTACCTGCCAGCGGACACTCAGGTGTTCTCCCTGCCAGGTATCGAGCAGGCGGCCGAGCAGTTCTGGAGCGACGTACGCAACCGCTACGAAGAACGCCGTGTCGACCCGGAACGCCCTCTGGTACCGCCCGCCGAAGTGTTTCTGCCGGTGGAAGACTGCTTCGCCCGCCTGAAGGGTTCGCCCCGCCTGATCCTGAGCCAGGAGGACGTCGAGCCCGGCGTCGGCCGCGAGCGCTTCTCCGCTCGCGCCTTGCCCGACCTGGCGATCCAGGCCAAGGCCACCGAACCCCTGGCAGCCTTGCGCCGCTTCATCGACGAATTCCCCGGCAGAGTGCTGTTCAGTGCTGAATCTGCTGGTCGCCGCGAAGTACTGCTGGAGATGCTCGCACGCCTGAAACTGCGCCCGCTGGAAGTCGAGGGGTGGCCGGAATTCGTCGCCAGCTCCGAGCGCTTGGCCATCACCATCGCACCACTGGATGAAGGTCTGCTGCTGGACGACCCGGGCCTTGCACTGATCGCCGAGAGCCCGCTGTTTGGCCAGCGCGTGATGCAGCGCCGCCGTCGCGAACGTCGCGGCGATGCCGGCGACAACGTGATCAAGAACCTGGCCGAGCTGCGCGAAGGCGCTCCCGTCGTGCATATCGATCACGGCGTGGGCCGCTACCTGGGGCTGATCACCCTCGAGATCGACGGCCAGGTTGCCGAGTTCCTCGCCCTGCAATACGCCGAGGAAGCCAAGCTCTACGTCCCGGTCGCCAGCCTGCACCTGATCGCCCGCTACACCGGCAGCGACGATGCCCTTGCGCCCCTGCACAGACTAGGCTCCGAAGCCTGGCAGAAGGCCAAGCGCAAGGCCGCCGAGCAGGTGCGCGACGTTGCCGCCGAACTGCTGGACATCTACGCACGTCGCGCCGCCCGCGAAGGCTATGCGTTCAAGGACCCGACGGTGGACTACGCCACCTTCTCCGCCGGCTTCCCCTTCGAAGAAACCCCGGACCAGCAGTCCGCCATCGAGGCCGTGCTGGCCGACATGCTGGCTCCCAAGCCCATGGACCGCCTGGTTTGCGGCGACGTCGGCTTCGGCAAGACCGAAGTGGCCATGCGCGCGGCCTTCGTCGCCGTCCACAGCGGCAAGCAGGTTGCGGTGCTGGTGCCCACTACCCTTCTCGCCCAGCAGCACTACAACAGCTTCCGCGACCGCTTCGCCGACTGGCCGGTGACCGTGGAAGTGATGAGCCGCTTCAAGTCCGCCAAGGAAGTGGAAGGCGCGGCGCAGCAGCTGGCCGAAGGCAAGATCGACATCATCATCGGCACCCACAAGCTGCTGCAGGACGATGTGCGCTTCAAGAACCTGGGCCTGGCGATCATCGACGAGGAACACCGCTTCGGCGTGCGCCAGAAGGAACAGCTGAAGTCCCTGCGTAGCGAAGTCGACATTCTCACCCTCACCGCCACGCCCATCCCGCGTACCCTGAACATGGCTGTCGCGGGCATGCGCGACCTGTCGATCATCGCCACGCCGCCGGCACGCCGCCTGTCGGTACGCACCTTCGTCATGGAGCGACAGAACACCGCCATCAAGGAAGCCCTGCTTCGCGAGCTGCTACGCGGTGGTCAGGTCTACTATCTGCACAACGAGGTGGCGACCATCGAAAAATGCGCCGCCGAGCTGGCTGAACTGGTACCGGAGGCTCGCATTGCAGTCGGTCACGGCCAGATGCGCGAGCGCGAGCTCGAGCAGGTGATGAGCGACTTCTACCACAAGCGTTTCAACGTACTGGTGGCCTCCACCATCATCGAAACCGGTATCGACGTACCCAGTGCCAATACCATCGTCATCGAGCGCGCCGACAAGTTCGGCCTGGCCCAGCTGCACCAGCTGCGCGGGCGGGTCGGCCGTAGCCACCACCAGGCATACGCCTACCTGCTGACGCCGCCGCGCAAGCAGATGACGCCGGACGCCGAGAAGCGCCTGGAGGCCATCTCGAACGCCCAGGACCTGGGTGCCGGTTTCGTCCTCGCGACTCACGACCTGGAAATCCGTGGCGCCGGCGAACTCCTTGGCGATGGCCAGAGCGGACAGATCCAGGCGGTCGGTTTCACCCTCTACATGGAAATGCTCGAACGTGCGGTGAAGGCGATCCGCAAGGGTGAGCAGCCGAACCTGGAGCAACCTCTGGGCGGCGGACCGGAAATCAACCTGCGCGTGCCGGCGCTTATCCCCGAGGATTACCTGCCGGACGTGCATGCTCGTCTGATTCTCTACAAGCGCATCGCCTCGGCGGCCGACGAAGATGGCCTGAAGGAGTTGCAGGTGGAGATGATCGACCGCTTCGGCCTGCTGCCTGAACCGACCAAGCACCTGGTGCGCCTGACCCTACTCAAGCTGCAGGCGGAAAAGCTCGGCATCAAGAAAGTCGATGCAGGCCCGCAAGGTGGCCGCATCGAGTTCGACGCCACCACCAGCGTCGACCCGCTGGTGCTGATCAAGCTGATCCAGGGCCAACCCAAGCGCTACAAGTTCGAAGGCGCCACCCTGTTCAAGTTCCAGGTGCCAATGGAGCGCCCGGAAGAACGCTTCAACACCCTTGAAGCCCTGTTCGAACGCCTGACCCCGCAGTAGTCTGCGGAATGATTGCCCCCTATAAGGAACAACCCATGCGTGCCATCCGTAACTTCGCCCTGCTGCTCGCCCTTCTGGCCCCGGCAGCCTTCGCTGACGGCCTCTATTCGGTGGAGATGATCATCTTCCGCCAGGCCGGCGACCCCATCCCCGCCAGCCAGTCGGCTCCGGACGATTGGGCGACAGGCAGCCAGTCCATCGCCGGCAGC
Source organism: Pseudomonas sp. BN606 (assembly GCF_029873115.1). Classification (NCBI taxonomy): domain Bacteria; kingdom Pseudomonadati; phylum Pseudomonadota; class Gammaproteobacteria; order Pseudomonadales; family Pseudomonadaceae; genus Pseudomonas; species Pseudomonas sp. BN606. Next base: position 100,273 of record NZ_SSOF01000052.1, read on the forward strand.
GAGCGCGGCACCGCACTGGATGGTGAAGCAGCCAAGCTGAACCCCAACGCTGGCTACGAGGTCCTGCTGCACAAGGCATGGTCACAGAACCTGTCGGCCATGGAGAACAAGGTCTCGGTCACTTCCGGCGAGCAACAGCTGGGGCATTTCCCAGTCGAAGGCACGCTGGCCCTAACCCTCGATCGCAGCGTCGATGCTCAGGCCGACTTCTGGATCAACCAGTTCGACAGTAGCGGCCTCATCAGCAGCAGCGAGCGCCTGCGCCAGGGCACCCGCCTGAAGAATGGTGAGCTCACCTACCTCGACCACGGCAACCTGGGCATCCTGATCCGCATCAGCCCCCTCTAAGGCGCCATGAGTGCCCTGCTCGACCAACTGAGGCAACTGGACTGGCGCCTGGATTTCGATCCAGGCGCTCTTTCCCGTGGCCTCAGATACGCAACGGAAAACCGCATCCGTCTGCTCAGCCTCAGCGACAAGGCCATCGAAACCAGCTGCGAAGGGTCCGAAGGTCACTTCTATACCCAACTGATCCGCCTAGCCCCCCAGGGACTGGGCATCGTCGGCCGTTGCAGCTGTCCAGTGGGCTTCAACTGCAAGCACTGCGTTGCCGCCATAAGCCATCTGCTCACCCAGCCCGCGTCCGGCTGGCAAGCCAATACTCCGCCCAGCGAACGCCTGATCGATGACCTCCAACCCGTTCCGCACCTGATCCTCGGGAGCCATGCGCAGAGCCAGTACGACCTGCGCAGCGGGCGCATGGTCGGCAGCCAGCAGCACCGCGCCGGACTGGTGTTCGATTACGGCGGCGCCCACACCCATGGCAAGACGGCGAAACCGGAGCGCTTGCATCACCGCACCAATGGCGAACGCCTTTCCATCTCACGCCACCCGAAAGCCGAGCAGGCCTTGCGGGATGTTCTACGCCAGCACGGTTTCAAGGAAGCCCTGCGGCAGAGCCTGGCGCTGCCCGCCAACAGCGCCGAGATGTTCGAGCTACCCAGCGATGAGCAATGGCTGCATTTCATGCGCGAGCAATTGCCGGCTCTTCGCGAGCAGGGCTGGCATATCGATATTCGTCCCGGCTTCCAGTTCGACCTGTCCCAGGTCGAGGGCTGGTACGCCGAAGTGGAAGAAGCGCCCGGCCGTGAATGGTTCGACCTGGAACTGGGCATTGTCGTCGAAGGCCGCAGAATCAGCCTGCTTCCGGTACTGTTGCGCCTGATCCAGCGCAATCCCGAGCTGCTCGACCCGCAGAACCTGCAGCGCCGAAAGGACGACGAACAACTGCGCCTGCAACTGGATGCCACCCGCGCGGCGGACGGGCGCCCCTTGCAGGTTATGCTGCCTTTCTCTCGACTAAAGCCCGTTCTGACAACGCTGGGCGAGCTCTACCAACGCGACCAGGACCCGTCCCAGACCCTGCGCCTGGCACGCCCCGACGCTGCGCGCCTGAGCCAGCTCGAAGGGCTGGACCTGCACTGGCAGGGCGGTGAAGAACTTCGAGATCTGGCGCGCAAACTACGCGACAGCAGCAAGGCCGCCTGCAGCCCGCCAAAGGGCCTGAATGCCGAACTGCGCCACTACCAACTCGAAGGTCTGGCCTGGCTGCAAACCCTGCGAGAAGTCGGAGCCGGCGGCATCCTCGGTGACGACATGGGTCTGGGCAAGACTCTGCAGACCCTCGCCCATCTTCTGTTGGAAAAGGAAGCCGGCCGCCTCGACCGCCCGGCCCTGGTGGTAATGCCCACCAGCCTGATCCCCAACTGGCTGGACGAGGCTGCACGCTTTGCGCCGGACCTGCGCGTCCTCGCCTTGCATGGCCCCAGTCGAAAGAAAGCCTTCGCGCGGATGGCCGAGCATGACTTGTTGCTGACCACTTACGCCCTTCTCCCGCGGGATCTGGAACAGTTCGCTGAACTGCAGTTGCACGCCCTGATCCTCGACGAAGCGCAGTACATCAAGAACCACGCCAGCAAAGCAGCCCAAGCGGCACGCCAACTGCAAGCCCACCAGCGCCTGTGCCTTACCGGCACGCCACTGGAAAATCACCTGGGCGAACTCTGGTCGCTGTTCAACTTCCTGATGCCCGGCTGGCTGGGCGACAGCCAGGGCTTCCTACGCAACTACCGGACGCCCATCGAGAAACACGGCGACGCCACCCGTCTGGCACACCTCAATGCCCGCCTCAAGCCTTTCCTGTTGCGCCGCAGCAAGGAAGCCGTGGCCACCGAACTGCCGGCCAAGAGCGAGATCACCCAGTGGGTCGAACTCAGCGACCGCCAACGCGACCTCTATGAAACAGTGCGCCTGGCCATGGATCACAAGGTCCGCGACGAGATCGACCGCAAGGGCCTGGCCCGCAGCCAGATCGTTATCCTCGAGGCCCTGCTGAAGCTGCGCCAGGTGTGCTGCGACGCGCGACTGATTGAGGAAAGTGGCACTCGCTCGCGAGGCAGCAGCTCGGGCAAGCTGGATAGCCTGATGGAAATGCTCGAAGAACTGATCGCCGAAGGCCGCAAGGTGCTGCTGTTCTCGCAGTTCACCAGCATGCTGTCGCTGATCGAGGATGAGTTGCGCAAACGCGCGATCGAGTATGTGCAGATCACCGGCGACACCCGTGATCGCCGGACGCCCGTACAACGCTTCCAGAACGGTGAAGTGCCGCTGTTCCTGATCAGTCTGAAAGCTGGCGGAACTGGCCTTAACCTCACTGCCGCCGACACGGTTATCCACTACGATCCGTGGTGGAACCCGGCGGTGGAGCGCCAGGCGACAGACCGCGCCTATCGCATTGGCCAGGACAAGCCGGTGTTTGTCTATCGGATGATTTCGCGCGGGACCGTGGAGGAGAAGATCCAGCAACTGCAAGCGCAGAAGGCAGCGCTCGCAAGAGAGATTCTCGACGGCCGCGAGAAGGAAGGCTGGCGATTGGCGGAAGAGGACATCGACGCCCTCTTCGCCCCCCTGCCCCGAATTGTCTGAACCGGAGCACCGCAGCAGGCATCACACCGAGATGCCTGCTGCGGGACAGGACACGTCAGGCTTTCAGCACGTGGGCCAGGACGCTGCGAACCTTGCCGATACCCGCGGCCAGAGCGGCTTCGATCTCGGCCATGGTGATAATGCCTTCGGACTTTCCGGCAGCCGGATTGACCACCAGAGACAGGCACGCATAGGGCAGGTTCAACTCACGAGCCAGCGCAGCTTCGGGCATGCCGGTCATGCCGACAATGTCGCAGCCATCGCGCTCAAGGCGGGTGATTTCGGCAACGGTCTCCAAGCGTGGCCCCTGGGTGCAGCCGTAGACGCCGAAATCGCTATGCGGGAAATCGCAGGCATTCAGTGCGGAAAGCAACTGGCCGCGTAGCACTTCGTCATACGGGTGGCTGAAATCGATATGGGTGACGTGGTCCAGGTCACCCTCGAAAAAAGTACCGACGCGACCGTGGGTGTAGTCGATCACCTGATGCGGCACCACAAGGTGGCCGCTGCCCATGGCCGGATGAATGCCGCCCACCGCGTTCACCGCGATCACCGCCTGGGCGCCCGCATGCTTGAGGGCCCAGAGGTTCGCCCGGTAGTTCACCTGGTGCGGCGGAATGCGATGCGGGTGGCCATGGCGAGCGAGGAACAACACATCGTGCCCGGCGTACTCACCACGAACGATACCGGCCGAGGGTGCACCGTAAGGCGTGTCAGGATGCAGCAGCGCTTTCATGCTCAGGCCTTCGAGCTGGGTCAGGCCTGTACCACCAATGATGGCGTAGACGGTCATGTCGGTTCCTCAATCGATCAACTGGGCTTCACGCAATGCTGCAGTCGCCTGCAGCCAGCGGGGGTCCTGGCGGTATTCGGTACCGGGGAAAGCGCGGCGGCGCATGCGCGCGAGGCTGGCCGGCGGCGTCGCTCCCAAGCGCTGCAGGCGCTCCAGGGCCAACTCGGCGGCTGCGCGATCGTTGCACACCAACCCCATGTCGCAACCCGCGGTCAGGGCTGCCTCGATGCGCTCGGCGGCGTCGCCCACCACATGGGCACCGGCCATGGACAGGTCATCGCTGAAGATGACGCCGGAGAACTTCAGTTCCCCACGCAGGATTTCCTGCAGCCAACGCCGGGAGAAACCAGCCGGCTGGTTATCCACCTTCGGGTAGATGACGTGGGCGGGCATCATGCCGTCCAGCTCGGACGCAAGGCGGGCGAAGGGGATCAGGTCGCTCGCTCGAATCTGCTCAAGGCTGCGCTCGTCCGTGGGAATCGCCACATGAGAATCGGCCTCCGCCCAGCCGTGTCCAGGGAAGTGCTTGCCGGTAGCAGCCATGCCGGCCTCACGCAGCCCACGGATGAACGAACCAGCCAGACGCGCAGCGCGTTCGGGGTCGCCTTCGAACGCACGACTCCCCACCACAGCGCTGCGCTGGTGGTCGAGATCCAGCACCGGGGCAAAGCTGATGTCCAAGCCTACCGCCAGTACTTCGGTCGCCATCAACCAGCCGCACTGTTCAGCCAGTTGCTCCGCGTTGTCGTTGTCGGCCAGGGCCCGCATCGCGGGAAGGCGCAGGAAACCCTGTCGCAGGCGCTGTACGCGGCCGCCTTCCTGATCGACGGAAAGAATCAGGTCCGGACGAACGGCACGGATGGACGCACAAAGCTCGCGTACCTGACGCGGGCTTTCGATATTGCGGGCGAAGATGATCAGACCGGCAACTTCTGGCTGTCGGAGGATCTGCCGATCCTCAGCGGTCAACCAAGTGCCGCCGATATCCAGCATCAGGGAACCTTGCATTAATAATCCTTAAGAGAGTTGCGCCGCCGCCCAGTCCGGGCAGGGCGCTTCGTCAATGCGTACCGCACAGTGGACGGGCACTCGATCGAAGAGTTCCAGCACATCCGTATTGCGCAGACGAATGCACCCATGGGAACGAGGCACGCCCATTGGCTCGGTATCTGGCGTGCCATGCAGGTAGATATAGCGGCGGAAGCTGTCGACACTACCAAGGCGGTTGCGACCTGGCTCTCGACCGCTGAGCCACATAATGCGACTCAGTATCCAATCCCTTCCCGGAAAACGCCCGTGCAGCTCGACATTCCAGACCTCACCAGTCCAGCGCCGACCACGCAGCACCGCCCCCAAGGGCAGACCGCCGCCAATCTTCGCGCGAACCTGGTGAAGTCCACGGGGCGTGCAATTGGAGCCATTGGTCTCACCCGCACCGTTGAGCGCGGTAGAGACAGACATGCGCAGCACCAACTGCCCGTCGGCAAAGCCGTAGAGCTGCTGGTCAGCGATGGAGATATGCAGGAGATCAAGGTATTGCATGGGCCGCAAGCTTAGCCGATCAGCCCGCTCGCGCCCATATGGTTTTAAGCCTTGGCGGGGGCTGCCGGGGCCTTGCTCCGTGGTTTCAGCATTGCGCTCGCCAGCACCTCGTCGGTAACGCCGGTCTCGGCACGCATGCCGGCCGCCAGGAAGGGCACCATCAGTCGCATGACTTGTTCGATCGAGGTATTCACGCCAAAGTCGTTTTCCGCCATGGCACGCAACGCCTTGATCCCAGACATGCTGAATGCCGCGGCGCCAAGCATGAAGTGCACCCGCCAGAACAGCTCCAACGGGGGAACCCTTGGTGCAGACTCATTTACCAGCAGCATGTAACGACGGAAGACCTTGCCGTAAACCTCTTCCAGATACTTGCGCAAGTGCCCCTGGCTCTGACTGAATGCGAGACCGAGCAAGCGCATGAAGATAGAAAGGTCATTTCCGCTACGAGGCTTTACCGCAAGGGCCTGCTCGACGAGCATTTCCAGCAACTCCTCGAGGCTGGCCTTGTTTTCGGCCTTGGCCTGGCGACGATCCAGCTCTCGCTCCAGGCTCTGACAGAAGGGGCCAAGGAAACGCGAGAAGACCGCCTGAATCAACGCCTTCTTCGAACCGAAGTGATAGTTCACCGCCGCCAGATTGACCCCAGCTTTGCTGGTGATCAGGCGCAACGAAGTCTCGGCGAAGCCCTTCTCCGCGAACAGCTGTTCCGCAGCATCCAGAATGCGTTCTACGGTTTCCGACTGGGCCATGGCTCCTCCGCCTGACAAACACTTGTTTGAAACATACGTTTCATCCGGTCAGATTGTCAAGTCGACCTCACCACTATCTGACGCAACGGTCATTCTCCCGGGCAGTGCGCCAAAGGGGTGTCTCGATTATTCCTCCCTCTTCTTCCTTCGCCACAAAAAGAAGCATTGCCAAGCCCAAATCACTGTATATAATCCCAGCAACTGTATAAAAAAACAGAGCGCCTCCATGCTGAAACTGACGCCCCGCCAAGCTGAGATTCTCGCATTCATCAAGCGCTGCCTTGAAGACAATGGCTTCCCTCCGACTCGAGCGGAGATAGCTCAGGAACTTGGCTTCAAGTCACCCAACGCCGCCGAAGAGCATCTCAAGGCGCTGGCACGAAAAGGTGCGATTGAGATGACCCCGGGTGCTTCCCGCGGCATTCGCATCCCCGGCTTCGAGCCCGGCAACAGCGAAGATGATGGACTGCCGGTGATTGGCCGCGTCGCTGCAGGCGCGCCAATCCTCGCGCAGCAGAACATCGAGGAATCTTGCCGCATCAATCCCGACTTCTTCCATCCCCGAGCCGACTACCTGCTGCGCGTTCGCGGCATGTCGATGAAAGATATCGGCATCTACGACGGAGACCTGCTCGCCGTCCATAGTACCCGCGAAGCCCGAAATGGCCAGGTTGTCGTAGCTCGCCTGGGCGAAGAAGTCACGGTCAAGCGCTTCAAGCGTGAAGGCGAAAAGGTCTGGCTGATTGCCGAGAACCCGGAGTTCGCCCCAATCGAAGTCAACCTGGATGAACAGGATCTGGTGATCGAAGGTTTGAGTGTCGGCGTGATCCGCCGTTAAAGGAGGCCCTATGCAGTTCCCGCAGTCGCTTGGTCGGTCACAGCTCCCTCTGTTCCACGAGGCCATCCTGGCCAATCCCGTGGCGCCGCTGCTGACCGATGTGGTCGAAGAAACCAGCAAGGAAGAACCAGACGCGTTCAGTGAACTGTCGCTGCGCGGCGCTGCCGGGCATTGCCGCAGCCTGCTCGCCTCGATATTGCGGGAACTAAGTGAAGAGAAAGACGCACGCTGGCTGACACTGATCGGCGCCCCCGCTGGCCTCTCCCGGGATTGGCTGCGCGAGTCCGGCCTCAACCGCGAACGCATCCTGATCCTGCAACCACGCGGAGAGCAAAGTGCTCTTGAGCTGGCTTGCGAAGCCCTGCGCCTAGGCCGCAGCCATACGGTTGTGAGCTGGCTTCAGTTGGGACAACGGGCCAAACGCCAACTGGCCCAAGCTGCACGCCAAGGCGACGCGCAAAGCCTGAACGTTCTACTGGGATGAAAGGTTTCTGGGCCCCTGATGATCGCAGCGCCCCTCTGACACGAGACGGTAACCGGATCAGCGGAAGATCTGGCCCCAGAGATCAATGCAGGACGCGCGGACCATCCTGGTGGTCCATCTCTCCTTCAGCCAGTCGGCCAGCCATCTGAACACCGACATTCAGCATGGCTTTGGCGACTTCTAGGTGATGCCCCTGAAGGAAAGCCTTGGCATCGGCGGAGAAGTCCAGCGTAACCAACGCCTCCTCGTCCTCAGCCCGGCGCAGAATGATGCGCCCGTCAGGCAGTTCGACTATTTCCAGAAAGGACGTAGGCATAAGTTCATATCTCCACGAAAGGCGGCCATTGTAGCAGCCAGCCGCCAGCACGCCCTAGCCCGTCGATCAAATCAGCACTCGCTGAGTGTTTCCCGGAAGCGCAACGCAAGCGATTTCAGATTTTGCCGCCATGATTCCAGGACTTCACGCGACAACGGCTTTTCTTCCTCATCTATGCTGACTGCGGTGATCAACGGTAGAGTCGGGTCGATCTTTGCCTGCTTCGGCGCCTGAGGTGGCTGGAATAATGCGCGATAAGCAAAGAGCAGCTCAGCCAGCCATGTTTCACGCTGCTGGGCCAACTCCACCAACTCAGCCAGCTCAGGACTAGGCGCAGCAGCCAGGACTTCCGGCGTCAGTAGCAACTCGACTCGCGGCGCACCTGCTTCTGGAAGGCGATAGTAACCGGCAATTTCGTGGCACAGGCCAAGAAGCGCACCGTAGAGGTGGAACAGTACCGCCTCGCGCTCGGATTGCACCAACGCCTGGGCATTCATGGCCTTGCCCTCTTCCGCCTTGCTCCAGGACTCCAGCGACAGGCCAGCGAAGAAGATTTTCTGGTTGGTGCGGGTATAAAGCTCATGGGCCATGACGGCGCCCTCCACAGGTGACCCCGGCAGTATATGCGCGCCCGTAAACGGACGCGCTAGAGGCGGTCAGCGCTTGTCTTCGACCTTCCACTTGCCGCCATCGAAGAAGGCGCGCCAACCGGTTGGTTTGCCTTCGACCTCGGTCTGCACATATTGCTCCTTGGTCTTGCGGCTGAAGCGGATCACCGCCGGGCGCCCCTCCGGGTCTTTCTTCGGCGCATCCAGCAGGTAGTGATACTTGGCATCCAGCTCGTCCTTGTGCGGAATCAGCTCCTGAACCAAGGGGGCGCGCGTTTCGCGATTCTTCGGGAACTGGCTGGCTGCCAGGAACAGGCCGGAAGCACCATCACGCAGCACGTAGATGTCATCGACCTTCTCGCATTTCAATTCCGGCATACGGATCGGATCGATCTTCGGCGGCGCTGCTTCACCGCTCTTCAGCAACTTGCGGGTGTTCTTGCAGCTCGCGTTGGTGCAACCGAAGAACTTGCCAAACCGACCCGTCTTGAGCTGCATCTCGCTACCGCACTTGTCACACTCCAGGCTCGGACCTTCATACCCCTTGATGCGGTACTGGCCCTGCTCGATCTCATAGCCTGAGCAATCCGGGTTGTTGCCACAGATATGCAGCTTGCGGGTTTCATCCAGCAGATAGGCGTCCATCGCAGTGGCGCAGATCGGGCAACGATGCTTGCCGCGTAATACGCGGGACTCCGACTCACCTTCGTCGTCCGCGGCAATCTCATCGCCCGGCACTAGGTTGATGGTGGCCTTGCAACGCTCTTTCGGCGGCAGGCTATAGCCCGAGCAACCAAGGAACACGCCGGTAGAAGCGGTACGGATCATCATTGGGCGACCGCAGTCACGGCAGGAAATATCGGTCGGGGTTGGCTGGTTGGCACGCATGCCCTTGTCAGCGCCTTCCGCCAGCTCGAGCTTCTTCCTGAAGTCGCCATAGAACTCGTCCAGCAGATGCTTCCAGTCACGCTCGCCCTGGGCTACGTCATCCAGATGCTCTTCCATGCCGGCGGTAAAGCCATAGTCCATCAGGTTGGCGAAGCTTTCGTTCAGCCGCTCGGTGACGATGTCGCCCATCTTTTCCGCGTAGAAACGACGGTTGTGCACCGTTACGTAGCCGCGCTCCTGAATGGTGGAGATGATTGCCGCGTAGGTGGACGGACGACCAATGCCCCGCTTTTCCAGTTCCTTCACCAGGCTGGCCTCGGAGTACCGCGCCGGCGGCTTGGTGAAGTGCTGGCTGGGCTCGAGGTTGAGTAGCTTGAGCAGTTCGCCCTCGCTCATTTCCGGGAGTACGTCATCCTCGCCAGGCTTGCTCTGCTGTGGCAGGACGCGAGTGTAACCATCGAACTTGAGAATGCGCCCCTTTGCACGCAGCTCAAACTTGCTGGCAGTGACGCTGACGCTGGTGGACAGGTATTCCGCCGGCGGCATCTGGCAGGCCACGAACTGGCGCCAGATCAGGTCATACAGGCGCTCGGCATCACGCTCCATACCAGACAACTGAGTGGGACGCAGATTGACGTCGGACGGGCGAATGGCCTCGTGCGCTTCCTGAGCGCCTTCCTTGCTGGAATAGACGTTTGGCTTGGACGGTAGGTACTTCTGGCCGAATTCCCCCTCGATGAAGCCACGCACCATGGTGATGGCATCGGCCGAGAGGTTGGTCGAGTCGGTACGCATATAGGTGATGTAGCCGGCCTCGTAGAGGCGCTGGGCCATCATCATGGTTTTCTTCACCCCGAAGCCCAGGCGATTGCTCGCGGCCTGTTGCAAGGTGGATGTAATAAACGGCGCGGAGGGGCGACTGGAGGTTGGCTTGTCTTCGCGCTTGGCAACGGAGTAACTGGAAGCCTTGAGCTTCTCCAGCGCCGCCATGGCCTGGGATTCGTTCAGCGGCTTGAAGGCCTCGCCGTTCTCACGCGCCACTTCGAAACGCACCTTCGCGCCCTTGGCGGTGCCAAGGTCAGCGTGCACTTCCCAGTACTCTTCCGGAACGAATGCGCGGATCTCGCGTTCGCGCTCCACCACCAGCTTCACCGCTACTGATTGCACGCGACCGGCAGACAGGCCACGAGCAATCTTCTGCCAGAGCAACGGCGAGACCATGTAGCCCACGACGCGGTCGAGGAAGCGACGGGCCTGCTGGGCGTTCACGCGGTTGATATCGAGGTCGCCGGGCTGGGAGAAGGCTTCCTGAATGGCCTTCTTGGTGATCTCGTTGAACACAACGCGCTTGTAGCGGCTGTCATCACCACCGATGGATTCCCGCAGGTGCCAGGCAATGGCCTCCCCTTCGCGGTCCAAGTCGGTTGCGAGATAGATGGTGTCGGCATCCTTGGCCAGGCGGCGCAACTCGTCGATCACCTTCTCCTTGCCGGGCAGGATCTCGTACTTGGCTTTCCAACCGTGCTCTGGGTCGACGCCCATGCGAGCAACCAACTGGCGCTTGGCTTTCTCCTTGGCGGACAGGACCGGCGCTTCGCCAGCAGTCTTGCCGCGCTTGGCCGGCTCCTTGGCGGTACTGGCTGAACCGCTGGTAGGGAGGTCACGGATATGGCCGATGCTCGACTTCACCACGTACTGGTTGCCCAGGTACTTGTTGATGGTCTTGGCCTTGGCCGGGGATTCCACGATGACCAGCGATTTGCCCATGGATCGGTGTGTTCCTGATTGAAGAATGTAAAAGGCGGGTGCCGCCCGTCGCGGCACCGCTATATATAGTGGCCAGTGCGAAGCGGTCAAGCGCGCCCCGGCTGTCCTCGCCGCCCCTCAGGGCTGAGGAAATAGGTCCGGCTCCGCACTCATCAAGGCGAAGCGCGCAATCTGCTCGCCGTCCACCTGAACCGTTTCGGTGAACATGCTGAGCGGTCGCACCCAAAGGCCGAATTCGCCATAGAGGGCCTGGTAGACCACCAGTTCTTCCTCCGTCTCGGAATGTCGTGCAATACCGATGACACGGTACTGCTGACCCTTGTAGTGACGATAGAGACCCGGTTGCAGGCTCATGATTGCCTCACAGTGATGAATGCAGGCTAGCCCGCAAAGGTTGCGCATGGTGCCGCGTGATGCGACTCGAAGCCAGCCCTTACACGAAAATTCCTGCGAAGTATCTCCACATGAAAGCAAAAACCGGGGCACTGGGCCCCGGTTTTCTCATCCTGCGTGCGCTTATACGCGCTCGAAGATGGTGGTGATGCCCTGGCCGAGACCCACGCACATGGTGGACACGCCCAGAGTACCGCCGTTCTGCTTCATCACGTTCAGCAGGGTACCGGAGATACGGGCACCAGAGCAGCCGAACGGGTGACCCAGGGCAATTGCACCGCCGTGCAGGTTGACCTTCTGTTCCATCTTGTCGAGGAGCTTGAGGTCTTTCAGCACCGGCAGGGCCTGGGCAGCGAAGGCTTCGTTGAGTTCGACGAAGTCGATGTCGTCCATGGTCAGGCCAGCGCGTTTCAGCGCCTTCTGGGTGGACGGCACGGGGCCGTAACCCATGATCGCCGGATCTACGCCGGCAACCGCCATGGCACGTACTACGGCCATCGGCTGAATACCCAGGTCCTGGGCACGCTGGGCGCTCATCACGATCATGCAGGAAGCGCCGTCAGTGATCTGCGAGGAAGTACCCGCAGTCACGGTGCCGCCTTTCGGGTTGAACGCTGGCTTCAGGCTGGCCAGGCTTTCCAGGGTGGTCTCCGGACGAATGGTCTCGTCAAAGTCGAACACCTTCAGGAAGCCGTTCTCGTCGTAGCCTTGCATCGGGATGATTTCATCCTTGAACTTGCCTTCGACGGTGGCCTTGTGGGCCAGTTGGTGCGAACGCACACCGAACTGATCCTGGGCTTCACGGCTGATGCCATGCATCTTGCCGAGCATTTCGGCGGTCAGGCCCATCATGCCGGACGCTTTGGCGGCATACAGGGACATATGCGGGTTCGGATCAACGCCGTGCATCATGCCGACGTGGCCCATGTGCTCCACACCGCCGACCACGAATACGTCGCCGTTGCCGGTCTGGATGGCCTGCACGGCGGTGTGCAGGGCGCTCATGGAGGAACCGCACAGACGACTGACGGTCTGGCCGGCGCTGGTGTGAGGGATCTGGGTCATCAGCGACGCCATGCGTGCGATGTTCCAGCCCTGCTCCAGCGTCTGGTTAACGCAGCCCCAGATCACATCCTCGACTTCCGCCGGGTCGACCTTGGTGTTGCGCTCCAGCAGCTTGCTGATCAGGTGCGCCGACATATCTTCGGCGCGGGTGTTGCGGTGCATGCCACCCTTGGAGCGACCCATCGGGGTGCGGCCGAAGTCGACAATGACTGCATCTCTAGGATTCAGGCTCATATTCTTCACTCTCGCTCAATTAGCCGAAAAACTTCTGGCCGTTCTTGGCCATTTCGCGAAGCTTGGCGGTCGGGTGGTACAGCGCGCCCAGGTCGGCGTACTTGTCGGCCAGGGCCACGAACTCGGCCACACCGATGCTGTCGATGTAGCGCAGCGCACCACCACGGAAGGGCGGGAAGCCGATGCCGTAGATCAGGCCCATGTCGGCCTCGGCAGCGGTCGATACGATGCCATCTTCCAGGCAGCGCACGGTTTCCAGGCACAGCGGGATCATCATGAAGTTGATGATGTCTTCGTCGGTCAGCTCACGCTGCTCCTTGACGATCGACTTCAGCACTTCGTAGGCAACCGGATCGGTAACCTTCTTCGGCTTGCCGCGCTTGTCGGTTTCGTAGGCGTAGAAGCCCTTGCCATTCTTCTGACCCAGGCGCTTGGCTTCGTACATGACGTCAACAGCGGTCTTGCCTTCAACAGCCATACGATCCGGGAAGCCTTCGGCCATCACATCGCGGCCGTGGTGGCCGGTGTCGATGCCGACCACGTCGGACAAGTAGGCCGGGCCCATGGGCCAGCCGAACTTCTCCATGATCTTGTCGATGCGTACGAAGTCGACGCCGAATTCCAGCAGCTTGGCGAAACCGCCGAAATACGGGAACAGCACACGGTTGACCAGGAAGCCGGGGCAGTCGTTGACCACGATCGGGTTCTTGCCCATTTTCTTGGCGTAGGCAACGGTAGTGGCAACAGCCACTTCGCTGGACTTCTCGCCACGAATCACTTCAACCAGCGGCATCATGTGCACCGGGTTGAAGAAGTGCATGCCGACGAAGTTCTCCGGACGCTTCAGGGCCTGGGCCAGGTAGCTGATGGAGATGGTGGAGGTGTTGGAAGCGATGATCGCGTCTTCGCGAACATGACCTTCCACCTCGGCCAGCACGGCGTGCTTGACCTTCGGGTTCTCGACGACAGCTTCGACCACGATATCGACGTTGCCGAAGTCGCCGTAGGACATGGTCGGACGAATCGCATTCAGCGCTTCAGCCATCTTTTCAGGCTTCATGCGGCCTTTCTCGACGCGCTTGCCGAGCAGCTTGGACGCTTCGTTCAGGCCCATCTGGATACCCTCTTCGCGGATATCCTTCATCAGGATCGGAGTGCCCTTGGAAGCGGACTGGTAGGCGATGCCGCCACCCATGATGCCAGCGCCGAGTACGGCAGCCAGTTTCACGTCCTTGGCAGCTTCGTCGTACTGCTTGCCCTTTTTCTTCAGTTCCTGGTCATTCAGGAACAGGCCGATCAGGCTAGTGGCGACCGAAGTCTTGGCCAGCTTCACGAAGCCGGCGGCTTCCACTTCCAGAGCTTTGTCGCGGCCGAAGTTGGCAGCTTTCTGGATGGTTTTGATGGCTTCGACCGGAGCTGGGTAATTCGGGCCGGCCTGGCCAGCAACGAAGCCCTTGGCGGTTTCGAAGGCCATCATCTGTTCGATGGCATTGAGCTTCAGCTTTTCAAGCTTGGGTTGACGCTTGGCCTTGAAATCCAGCTCGCCGGAGATGGCACGCTTGACCAGGTCCAGAGCGCCAGCCTGCAGCAGGGCGGGAGCGACAACAGCATCGACGGCACCAACTTTCAGGGCGTCCTCGGCACGGTTCTCCTTGCCGGAAGCGATCCACTCGATCGCGTTGTCGGTACCGATGAGGCGCGGCAGGCGCACAGTGCCGCCGAAGCCCGGATAGATGCCGAGTTTGACTTCCGGCAGGCCGATCTTGGCAACGGTGCTCATCACGCGATAGTCGGCTGCCAGGCACATTTCCAGGCCGCCACCCAAGGCGATGCCGTTGATCGCGGCAACGGTGGGAACTTCGAGGTCTTCGAACGCGCTGAAGATCTTGTTGGCTTCGAGGTTGCCGGCCACCAACTCTTCGTCGGGCAGCTGGAAGTTCTCGACGAACTCGGTGATATCGGCGCCGACGATGAACACGTCCTTGCCGCTGCTAACGATCACGCCCTTGACCGAAGCGTCGGCCTTGATGGCTGCAACTGCATCACGCAGTTCGTTCAGGGTGAGGCGGTTGAACTTGTTGACGGACTCACCCTTGAGGTCGAATTTCAGTTCGACGATACCGCCCTCAAGAGCCTTAACCGTGATGGCTTTACCTTCGTAAATCATCAACTGATCTCCACGGTTTGGGAAACTGGACTGTACGCATCGGAGCCGACCGGCGGACTTGCCTCCGGCGCTGCCGGAGCATAGTCCTGATCGATCCGGCACACCCACCGACGCGATATTCGGGCTTCATCGGAAGCGTCAGACAAGACAAACGCTTGATTCATACGCCCGTTTGATTTGGGTGAGCGCAGATTCAGGGAAAAGTCTGCGCTTGTCAATCGCGCAGCGTGACCGGTCGGCCACGATAAAACAGCTCTGTCACCTGCCTTGCCGCAAGTCGGGCAAGACAAATGACACAGATTCACTCAATTGATTGCGTCTCATCACGACCACTGCTGCTTGGCGGAAAAGCTGCCAGAAGGCCGCTGGCAAATTGCCTGCCTCACAGGTACATTCGTGCCACTCGATCCGCCAGGATTCGAACGCCAAAACAACAACAATCGAGGCCAATGGCCCACGGAGTAGTACCAATGACGAGCCGTCTGCTTGCCATTCTGCTGGGTACCCTGCTCACCCTTCCCGCTTTCGCTTCTGCTCAAGCGTCCCCGGCGGACAGCCTGCTCAAGCTCCATCAGATGCGCCTCGCCGCCCAGCGCAGCCTTGGCGACTTCTATATGTACAACGGCATGGAAGGTGATCAGCGCTACGCGCGACTGATCGACGAGTCGGTGCAGAAGGCGGATACGCACCTGAAGGAACTGGGCGAAATGCCCGGGGAAGCATCGAAGGCCCTGCGCGCCCAGCTGGCCCAGGAATGGCAGAGCTACCACAGCGAGCTGACCGGTCTGGTCACCTCGCTCAAGCAGCAAGGTTATACCGACCTGCAACCGGTGGCCGACCTGACCGAGCGGAACAAGCGCCTGATGGACCTCTCGAACGAGCTCTACGCCAGGATCCAGCAGGAGGGTTCGACCCAGGTTCCGCCCCTGACCCAGCGCAGCCGAGATCAGAGCCTGCTGATGCAGACCATCGCAGTGGACTACGCCTCCCGTAGCGCGTCCATCGGTGGCAGCTTCATTGGCAGCAATGGCGGCAAGGGCATCGACGAGCTGGCCGGTCAGTTTGCCAACCAGCTGATCAGCCTGGAGCAGGCGCCGCAGAACACTCCGGAAATTCGCCAGGCGCTGGATGGCATCAGCACCAAATGGCGCTACATCGAGAAATCGCTGAAGAACTACAACGAAAACAGCGTGCCGTTCCTCATCAACAAGTACTCGGACCGCATCATCGACGGCCTCGAAGACATCTCCGCCCGCTACTCCGCCGCCCAGAGCTGAGACCGGCAACCTGCGCGACGGCAACACCGTCGCGCCCTGACCTCAGGCCAGCGCCTTCAGCGTTTCGGCGATGCGCTGCAGGTCTTCCGCAGTTCCCCGCTCCCCCCAGTAGAGGGCAATCATCTGCGAGCTCGCTTCGACCTTGTAGACATCCTTCGGCAAACCAGCCAGATGTGTCAGCACCGCCGCGTCCTCGCACGGCTCGCGCCACTGGTTCACCCAGGTGCCCGGCTCGTTCTGCCAATAGCACCAGGCCTCGCGCCCGCGCAGACGCGGCCGATGGTACTGGGCGCAGGAATGCGGCGGCTCCTGGACCAACCAGTGCGGCCACTCCTGGCGCGACAACTGCATGGACAACCCCATCCGCCGTGCCTGCAGGCGCAGCTCCATACGCCCGCGCTGCCCTTTGGAAGGCACCAGCCAGACCAGCGGGCTGAGCATCGCCAGTAGGAGCAACAGGACGATCCAGATGGTCATAAAGGTTATCCCGCTCAAAAGCCTGTGTTAAACGTTCCGGAAAGCCATACTTGTGATCATGCGCAACCTTAAGGAGGAGTCACCCATGACCTACCAGCACATTCTGGTCGCCGTAGACCTGACCGATGAATGCCATCCGGTGGTGCGTCGCGCCCAAGCGCTGGCCCAAGCCAGCAATGCCAAGCTGTCGCTGGTGCATATCGTCGAACCGATGGCCATGGCCTTCGGTGGTGACGTACCCATGGACCTGTCCATGCTCCAGCAACAGCAGTTCGAACAGGCTCGGGAGCGCTTGCAGGGCTTCGCCGGCATTTATTCCGAGCTGAGCGCCGACCAGCGCCACCTGGCCTACGGCCAGCCACGCCAGGAAATCCACCGCCTCGCCGAGGAGCAGGGCTGCGACCTGATCGTTGTCGGCAGCCATGGCCGCCACGGCCTTGCTCTGCTGCTCGGCTCCACCGCGAACGATGTGCTCCACGGCGCACCTTGCGACGTACTGGCGGTCCGCCTGAAGAAGCCTGAATAAAACGACTCGACCCAGCGGGCGCGGGCGTCAGTCAAAGCCCTCGCCCGCGCTCATCACCAGCGGCCGGATCTTCTGCAACTGGGTTTCCAGCGAGTAGGTCATGCTGGAGGCCATGGAGAAGAAGGTCAGGAAGGCCTTGAGATTGGAGTCCCCTTCGCAAGTATCGTGGATACGTTGCCAGAAGGCCTGGTTCACCAGCTGTAGCTGCTGGAACAGACGCACCAGCCCCTTCAACTCCCAGTCTGCATGGCGCCCTTCCCGAAGGTTGAAATACTGACGTGCCAGATAGAGCGAAACGGCCCGTAGGATGAACTCCTGATTACTGGCAAATGGCAGGTGCTGATGCGCCATCGGCTTGAGCTTGCCCAGCACCGGGCAGGCGCTGGTAGCCATGATGACCCCCAGCAGGGCGCGAAGCCCCTCCTCCAACCCAACCACCTTGGCGTATTCACGCTCTGGCGTACGCACCCAGACCTGCACCTTCTTGAACGCCGGCAAGCCCTGAAAGTCCTCGATCACCCGGTGCAGGTCCACCGCTGCCGGGCAATGGCTGTGGGTTTCCTGACGCAACGGGCAGTTGCTGCACTGCTGGTGCTCCAGACGCGTCCACTTCGGCGCGCCAGCAGCGCGTTCCGGGTCGTACTCACGATCCAGCTCAATGCGATAGCTGAACTCATGAAGGTCATCCAGGCTGATGCGGTATTCGATGGCCATGGGCTCTCCGGCTCACTTCCTCAACTGTCTTCCAGCTCCGCCCAACGCTCGATCAGGCGGTCCAGTTCCTTCTGCAAGCCATCCAGGCGTTCCAGCACCACGCGGGTCTGCTCCGCCGGGCGCTGATAGAATACCGGGTCGGAAATTTCCTCCTGCAGCTTCGCCTGCTCAGCCTCCAGGGCTTCGATCTGCCCGGGAATCGCTTCCAGTTCGCGCTGGAGCTTATAGCTCAGCTTCTGCTTCGGAGCCTCAGCGACGGTCGCCTTGACCACGGGTGCGGGTTCTGCGGCCTTGGGAGCCTCGGCCTTGGCCTCTCGCCCCTCCCCAACGCCCAGCAGGCGCGGCGAACCGCCCTGGCGCAACCAATCCTGATAACCGCCCACATACTCGCGAACCCGACCCTCGCCCTCGAACACCAAAGTGCTGGTGACCACGTTGTCGAGGAAGGCCCGGTCGTGGCTGACCATCAACACGGTGCCAGGGAAGCTCAGCAGCACTTCTTCAAGCAATTCCAGGGTTTCCACGTCCAGGTCGTTGGTTGGTTCGTCCAATACCAACAGGTTCGCCGGCTTGCTGAACAACTTTGCCAGCAACAGACGTGCCCGTTCGCCTCCGGACAGCGCCTTCACGGGTGTGCGAGCGCGCTGCGGGCTGAACAGGAAGTCTCCGAGATAGCTCAGCACATGACGGTTCTGGCCCTCGATGGTGATGAACTCGCGACCTTCGGCGAGGTTGTCGATTACGGTCTTTTCCAGATCGAGCTGGTGACGCAACTGGTCGAAATACGCCACTTCGAGGCGAGTGCCGACCTCGATGCTGCCGCTGGTGGGTTGCAGATCCCCAAGCAGCAGCTTGAGCAGCGTGGTCTTGCCGGTTCCGTTGGCGCCAAGGAGGCCGATACGGTCGGAGCGCTGCAGCACCAGGTTGAAATCGCGAATCAGCGGTTCGCCGCCCGGATGTGCAAATCCGACGCTCTCGGCCACCATGACCTGCTTGCCGGACTTCTCGGCGGTTTCCAGCTGGAAACTGGCCTTGCCCTGACGCTCGCGACGATCGGCACGTTCGGCACGCATAGCCTTGAGCGCGCGTACGCGACCTTCATTACGCGTACGACGCGCCTTGATGCCTTGGCGAATCCATACTTCTTCCTGCGCTAGTCGCTTGTCGAACAGCGCGTTGGCCGTCTCTTCCGCCGCCAGTTGCTGCTCCTTGTGGACCAGGAAGCTGGCGTAGTCGCCGTTCCAGTCGATCAGGTGGCCGCGATCCAGTTCCAGGATGCGCGTGGCCAAGTTCTGCAGGAAGGAACGGTCGTGGGTGATGAACAGTACTGCACCGTTGAAGCCCAGCAGGGCCTCTTCCAGCCAGGCAATGGCGCCGATATCCAGATGGTTGGTGGGCTCGTCGAGCAGCAGCAGGTCAGGCTCGGCCACCAGCGCCTGTGCCAGCAGCACGCGGCGGCGCCAGCCACCGGAAAGCTCGGCCAGGGTTTTGTCCGCCGGCAGCTGCAGGCGGCTCAGGGTGCTATCTACCAGTTGCTGCAGGCGCCAGCCGTCGCGAGCTTCGAGTTCCTGCTGGACGTGGGCCAGCTTGGTCAGGTCCGCCTCGGACTGGATGTGCTGGCTGAGGTGATGGTATTCGGCCAACAGCGCGCCGACACCGGCCAGACCCTCGGCGACCACGTCGAAAACGGTACGATCGTCAGCAAGCGGCAACTCTTGCGGCAATTCGCCGATCTTCAGCGCCGGTGCGCGCCAGATTTCACCGTCATCGGCGAACTGATCGCCCTTGACCAGGCGCAGCAGGCTCGACTTGCCTGTGCCGTTGCGGCCAATGATGCAAACGCGCTCGCCACGGGCGATCTGCCAGGACACCTTATCCAGCAGCGGCATGGCGCCGTAGGCAAGAGATACGTCGGTGAACTTGAGCAGCGTCATGTGGGGCCTCCGGGATAAGGGCGCGCATTCTACCCGACTTGCCACACCGTCTCTCGGGCATTTTTTACCGCCGGTTTCCCTTGCTGGCGCAATGCTTTAACCGGCCCGCCCCAGAAGCTAAGCTAGGCGCTATTCGATGCCCCGAAATGGGCATTCACAACGATATATCTGCCTCGGAAGTGTCATGCGCGGTCGTCTGCTCAGCCTGTTTTCCTGTCTGCTCCTTTCTACGGTCGGCCTGCAAGTCGCTCAGGCCTCCTCGGTTCCCCTCGCGCAGCAGCGGCTGATGTACGACGAGGCCAAGCGCGCACTGGCCAAGGGTGATTCCGGCCCCTACCAGCGCTACGCCAATGCCCTGCGCGACTACCCGCTGGAGCCCTACCTGGCATACGACGAGCTGACCGCCCGTCTGAAATGGGCGAGCAACGAAGAAATAGAGAAATTCCTCGCCGAGCATGGCGACCTTCCCCAAGCCGGCTGGATGAAGCTGCGCTGGTTGCGCTGGCTGGCCGAGCGGGGCGAGTGGCAGACGTTCGTCAATTACTACGACCCCAAGCTCAATTTCACTGAACTCGACTGCCTTTTCGGCCAGTACCAGCTCAAGCACGGAATGAAGAAAGAAGGCTATGCCTCGGCCAAGAAGCTCTGGCTGGTGGGCAAGTCCCAGCCCGAAGCCTGCGATGTGCTGTTCGGCATGTGGAGCGCCGAGGGCCAACTGACCGAGGAGCTGCGCTGGAAGCGCGCCAAGCTGGCCGCTGAAGCCCGCAACTATGGCCTGGCCAACCACTTGGTGAAAACCATGCCGCGCCTGGGCACCCAGGGCAAGCTGATGGTGGAAGTGGCGCAGAAGCCGCAGATATTGAGCCAGACTGCCCGTTTCGCACCCGCCGATCGCCACACGGCCGATGCCGCAGGTCTCGGCTTGCGCCGCCTGGCACGCCAGGACCCGGAGAAGGCTCTGAGCCTGCTGGATGTCTATGCAGCGCGCCTGCCCTTCTCCAAGGAAGAGAAAGTGGCCATCGCCCGCGAAATCGGCCTGACCCTGGCCAAGCGCTTCGACTCCCGCGCACTAAAGGTCATGACTCATTACGACCCCGAACTGCGCGACAACACCGTCAGCGAATGGCGCGCGCGCCTGCTACTGCGACTGGGTCGCTGGGACGACGCCTACCAGTTGACCCGGCAGATGCCCGAAGACCTGGCCAAGACCAACCGCTGGCGCTACTGGCAGGCCCGCAGCCTGCAACTGGCGCAGCCCCAGAGCCAGCAACCGGTCCCGCTGTTCCAACCGGTTGCCCGAGAGCGTGACTTCTACGGCTTCATGGCCGCCGACCGTATCCAGGCACCCTATCAGTTGAACAACAAGCCTCTGGCCATCGACCCGAAGGTGATGCAGAAGGTGCGCAACACCGCAGGCATCCGCCGTGCGCTGGAGTTCCATGACCGCGGCGAGATCGTCAACGGCCGCCGCGAGTGGTACCACGTCAGCCGCCTGTTCAACCGCGACGAGATGGTGGCCCAGGCCAAGATCGCCTATGACCTGCAATGGTACTTCCCGGCCATCCGCACCATCAGCCAGGCCCAGTACTGGGATGACCTGGATATCCGCTTCCCGATGGCCCACCGCTCGGCACTGACCCAGCAAGCGAAGATTCGCGGTCTGCATTCCAGCTGGGTGTTCGCCATCACCCGCCAGGAAAGCGCCTTCATGGCCGACGCGCGCTCCGGCGTCGGCGCAATGGGGCTGATGCAACTGATGCCGGGCACCGCCAAGGAAACCGCGCGCAAGTTCGGCATTCCGCTGGGCTCGCCGAAGCAGGCGTTCAACCCCGACGTCAACATCCAGCTCGGCGCCGCCTACCTGAGTCAGGTCCACGGCCAGTTCAACGGCAACCGAGTGCTCGCCTCGGCCGCCTACAACGCCGGCCCCGGCCGGGTTCGCCAGTGGCTGCGGGGCGCCGACCACTTGTCCTACGATGTCTGGGTGGAAACCATTCCCTTCGACGAAACCCGCCAGTATGTGCAGAACGTGCTGTCCTACTCGGTGATCTACGGGCACAAGCTGAACGCTCCGCAGCCTCTGGTGGATTGGCACGAGCGATATTTCGACGACCAGTAAGACATGAGAAAGGGCGCCAATCGGCGCCCTTTCTCATTGGCTCGAAATCAGATTACTCGAGGACTTCGATCTCCATCCCCACTTCCAGCACCCCGGTAGCGCGGTTGATCAGATTCTGTCCAAAGTAGACCTCGCCCTCGCGCTCGCGATAGGTCTTCAGGGTCGTCAGTGGCTCACGGTCGGCGTTGCGTTCTCCGGTCGCCGGATCGATGGTGGTCAGGATGCAGCGGCTGCAGCCCTTGGCGACACTGAACTCGATGCCACCGATGCGAATGCGCTTCCAGCCGTCCTCGGCATAGGCCGCGCTGCCCTCCACCACCAGATTCGGGCGAAAACGCAGCATCTCCAAGGGCCGCCCTACCCGTTCGCTCAAGTCTTCCAGCGAGGCCTGACCGATCAGCAGCAGCGGGAAACCGTCGGCAAAACCCACCTTTTCTTCCGGCAACAGACTGCCTGGAATGTCCCGCGCACGGTGTTCTGGTACATGGACCAGGCGGCACGCCTTGCCGAGGAAATCGCTGAGCCATTGCGCCGCTTCATCGCCGGCGTCCGGCACATGCATCGGAGCACCCCAGACAAAGGTACCGCGCAGATTGCCGTCGGGATCGGGCAACAGCACTTCCAGGGTCGGCTGCCCCGCGGTGCTCAGGGTCAAGCCGCCGGCATCGTTCCACCGTGCCGAAAGCTGGGACATCCGGGGAAAGGCGCGCTGGGTCAGGAAGCGGCCATTTTCGGCATCCACCAGCATCCAGCGCCGGTCGCCTGCCAAGCCCAAGGCGTCCACCTGGACCTTCTGCAGGGGTTCGCCAATGGCGGATTTCATGGGGTATCGATAGAGGGAGGAGAGACGCAACATGGCCGGCTTCCTGATCAGCGTTCGAGCGAAACCCACCTTATACGCAGCGAACCCCGCTCACCTCAAGCTCATTGATCGCGCTTGAGCCGGTCCATCACCACATCCACCAGCCTGTCGGGCTGGAACTTGGAGAGGAAGTTGTCGCAGCCGACCTTCTTCACCATCGCATCGTTGAAACTGCCGGACAGCGACGTGTGCATGACCACATAGAGGTCGCGCAGGCGCGGATCGTTGCGAATCTCGGTGGTCAGGCGGTAGCCATCCATCTCTGGCATTTCCGCGTCGGTGAAGATCATCAGCAGCTTCTCGGTCATGTCTTCGCCACTGTCGGCCCAGGCTTTGAGCATCTTCAATGCTTTCAGGCCATCGCTGGCCATGTGCATGCGCATGCCAAGCTGCGAAAGGGTCTCCTGCAGTTGCGTCAGAGCTACGCTGGAATCGTCCACCAGAAGCACCTCACGCCCCACAGCCATCTGCAACAGCGGGTTGCCCAGGCGATCAGCGGATACGCGTGTGCTCATGGGCACGATCTCGGCCAGCACCTTTTCCACGTCGATGACTTCGACGATCTGCTCATCCACCTTGGTGATCGCCGTCAGATAGTGCTGGCGACCCGCGCCTCCGGGCGGCGGCATGATGGATTCCCAGTTGAGGTTGAGGATGCGGTCCACGCCACCCACCAGGAACGCCTGTACCGAGCGGTTGTACTCGGTGACGATGATGGTGCTGCGCTCATCCGGTACCAGTGGTCGCATGCCAATGGCCTGGGATAGGTCGATCACCGGCAGTGTCTGGCCTCGGAGGTTTACTACACCGCACACAAAGGGATGTCGCTGCGGGATCAGCGTCATCTTCGGCAACTGCAGGACTTCCTGCACCTTGAACACGTTGATGGCGAACAGCTGGCGGCCACTGAGGCGGAACATCAGGATTTCCAGCCGGTTTTCACCCACCAGTTGGGTGCGTTGATCGACGGTGTCGAGAATGCCGGCCATGGAACTTCCTCTGCTACGAATGCGGTGTGGGCAGGACTGCCATGGCAGCGTTTCGGCAAATTGCCGAAAAACTGAAGGCATGGCACCGCGCCATCATGCCGCAGCCAATCCCCTGGCGCCAGTGCTCCGGCGCCTAGCCTGTCAGTAGCAGCGGAGAACTCTCCGGCAGATGCACCCGCAGCGCCCCAACTCGCGCGGAAACGCGCAGACGCGAGCTTTCCAGCGGTTCGCCATCAAGGTTCAGGTCCAGCCCTTCCGTGGCTTCCACCTCCACCCACGGCAGACGTGCGCTCACGGAAACCGCCTCCAGGCCGAGGATGCCGCCGGAGAGCAGAGTTGTCAGGGTGCCCACCACGTCCTGGGGCGCCGGGATGATGCAGAGATCCAGCAGTCCATCGTCCACCACAGCTTGCGGACACAAAGGGTGGCCACCGCCGGCCTGACGCCCGTTACCGATTCCGAGAGCCAGGAACTCTCCCTCCCAGGAGAAATCCGGGCCGCGAAAACTGCCCAGAGCCGAGTGCACCTCGGAGAAGTGGGTAAGGCCCGTGAGAAAATAAGCCGCTCCACCGAGCACCTTCTTCAGGTCTTCAGAGGTGTTGGCAGTGATTTTCGAGCCAAATCCCCCTGTCACCATGTTGAGGAACAGATGCCCGTCGGCATCGCCCAGGTCTATGGCTCGTGGCGCGACGTCCAGCAGCGCCAGCGCATCGCCGGGCTCAAGAGGTATGCCAGCGGCGCGAGCGAAATCATTGGCCGTGCCCAGGGGCAGCAGCGCCAGGCTGGCATCGCTACCGGCCTGGACGATGGCTTCGGCCACTTCGCGCAGGGTGCCGTCACCGCCTCCTGCGATCAGGGTCCGATAGCCCGCTGCCAACGCTTCCCCGACCAGACGCCGGGCATCACCGCCTTCCCAGGTGACACGCACCGCCAACTCCCACCCGTCATTCCGACGGGCTTCGACGGCAGACCTCACGTCGTCGTTCGTTGCTTGCTTGCCATGCAGGATCAGCAAGGCTTTGCGCTCGCCCATGATCACCTCCGTCGATCAGGAATGGCCGGAGTATAGGACCGCAAGGCTTCCGCAGTGACGTCACTGGCGATTGACCCAATGCCAATTAAATCGAATTAATAGATACGAAAGGCGAACAAATTGCGCTTTTACACAGTTATATGATGATTGATCATGCCACCCATTCCTCCCGGAGAACTCCCTCCGCGAGCAGACAGGAGACCGAACATGATCGAAGTACGCCCCTTCGCTGAACTGGGTGGAGCTCACCACGGCTGGCTAAACGCTCGTCATCACTTTTCCTTCGCCAGCTACTACGACAGCCAGCGGATGAACTGGGGCCAACTGCGGGTGTGGAACGACGACGAGATCGCACCTCAGAGCGGCTTCCCGCCGCACCCGCACCAGGACATGGAAATCATCACCTACGTCCGCGAGGGTGCCATCACCCACCAGGACAACCTGGGCAACAAGGGCCGTACCGAAGCCGGCGACGTGCAAGTGATGAGCGCAGGTACCGGTATCGCCCACAGCGAGTACAACCTCGAGGACGAAACCACCAAGATCTTTCAGATCTGGATCATGCCCACCGAGTACGGCGCCGCGCCGTCCTGGGGTGCCCGTCCCTTCCCCAAGGGCGAGCGCGCAGGTAGCTTCGTCACCCTGGCTAGCGGCATTGACGAAGGTAATGACGCCCTGCATATCCGCGCCAATGCCCGACTCGCCGCCGCGACCCTGAAAGCCGGCCAGACCGCCGAGTACCGCCTGGAGAAAGGCCGCAAGGCCTACCTGGTGGCAGCCAAGGGCCGATACGAAGTGAATGGCGTTGCCGCTGAAGCCCGTGATGGCGTGGCAGTACACGATGTGGAAGTGCTCAGCTTTACCGCCAGCGAGGACAGCGAAATCGTCCTGGTGGATGTGGCCTGACACTCCCCATCGCCATCAATGGGTACACAGCACTTTGTGTAGGTGAATTCATTGGCGAGGGAGCTAGCCGGGGGCCGCGATGCGGCCCTTTCACGAATGAATTCGCTACTGCGGCTGCCCTACGCCGGGTAGCCGGTGATGTCGCGAATCTTCCGGTACAGCGGCCGCAGCTGCTTGTACATCCCCCGGTAGACCTCCCGGTACAGCCGCTCGTAGGTGCGGTGTGCCTGCGGTTCCGGCTGGAACACCTGGCCCACACGCGTCATGGCACGGATGGCCGCCGGGAAATCCGGGTGCAAACCCAGGCCCACCGCGCAATCGATGGCCGCACCGAGCCCCGAGGTTTCGTATACGTGCGGCCGCTCGGCCGGCAGGCCGAAGATGTCGGCGGTCAGTTGCATAGCCGCATCACTCTGGGAACCTCCACCTGATACCCGCAGACGCGTGATGGCCGTGCCGGAGCGTTTCTCTATCTGTTCCTTGCCTTGGCGAAGTGCGTAGGCCAGGCCTTCGAGGATGGCCCTATAGATATGCGCGCGGGTATGGACATCGCCGAAGCCGATGATCGATCCCTTCGCTTCCAGACCCGGCTCGCGGATGCCCGGCGACCAATACGGCTGCAACATCAGCCCCATGGAGCCAGGCGGCACGCTGCTGACCAACTCGTCGAACAACGCCTCGGGCTCTACCCCCAGCTCCTTCGCCCGCTGCATTTCGCGCAGGCCGAACTCCTGCTTGAACCAGCTGACCATCCAGAATCCCCGATAGATCATCACTTCGGTGTTGAAGTGATCGGGAATCGCCGCCGGATATGGAGGGATCAGTGGAATGGTTTCCAGGTACTTGCGCCGCGTGGTGTTGATGGTCGCGGTCGTACCGTAGGACAGGCAGGCCACGCTCGGCTCCACCCCGCCAGCGCCAATTACTTCGCAGGCCTTGTCAGCCCCAGCGGCAATCAGCGGCAGACCTTCCGGAATACCGGTATGGCGGCTGGCCTCGGCAGTGATGCTACCCAGGCGCTCGCCGGGCTTGAAGAGTTCCGGCAACTGCTCGCGGCGCACGGGCATGGACTGCCATTTCCAGTCACGCGACGGCGCCCACTGCAAGCGCTTGTAGTCGAACGGCAGGTAGGCGACCTGACATGCCACGGAATCGACGAAGCGACCGCACAAACGGTGACTGAGAAAGCCAGACAGCAGCAGGACCTTGTGGGTCCTGGACCAGAGCTCCGGTTGGTTCTGCGCTACCCAATTGGCTTCCGCCTGGGCGCGGAAGTAGTCCACCGTACCTTCCAGCCCGATCGCCTTGAACAACCAGCCCCATGGTCCCTTGATTCTTCCCTTCACCTCGGCCTGGCGCTGGTCGAGCCAGAGAATGGCCGGACGCAACGGCCGGCCCTCGTCGTCGACGTTGATGACTGTCCCGCGCTGGGTGGTCAGGGAGACACCACGGATCAGGCTGCGGTCGATATCCACTGATTCCCACAACAGTCGGCAGGCTTCACCCAGGCTGTCCCAGTAGTAGTCCGGGTCCTGCTCGGCCCAGCCGGGCTGGCTGGAGTAATAGGCCTCCAGCGGTACCTTGCCCTTGCCCACCAGATTGCCTTGCAGGTCGAACAGCAGGGCGCGCACGCTCTGGGTGCCGTTGTCGATGGCCAGCAGATAGCTCTTTTCGCTCACGATGCGTCCTTGTTCTTGTTATTCGGGCAGGCTGTAGCAGTGACGCCAGAGCGCCAGGTAAGCCGCCTCTTCGTCTGCCCAGCGGAAATCGTCCCAGCCCAGCAGCGGCTGACACAGCGAGCGGATGCGCGGCAACTCCGCGCGGGCACCTTCAGGCAGCAACAGACCGAGGCGCGTGCGGCGCAGCAACAGGTCATCCAGGTGCAGGACCAATTCACCCTCCGCCGCCCAGGCCAGTTCGGCCCAGAGCGTATTCGTGGTTCCGACGCGCCCATTGCCGATCTTCGCGACCCAGCGAGCCAGCTCGGCGGCACTTCGTCCATGCCGGCCTGCCAGACGCAGACGCTGGGCTGGCGACAGGCTCGCAGCGTCCGGAGCTGCACAAGGCATGAAGACCGGGCCATCGCCCTCCTCCAGCGTCCGGCCGACGAAGCCCGCGCAGGCATGCAGCACCTCCAGCGCCAACAAACGGAAGGTGGTCAACTTGCCGCCGGCCAGGGTGACGCAGCCGGGCTCCATCCAGAGGACATGCTCGCGTTTCTCATCCGACGGTCTCAGCCGTGCCTCGCCATCGCTCACCACCGGCCGAACACCCGCCCAGGTGGACAGCACATCGTCACGGCCGATCCGCACAGCGGGGAACTGCAAGGCGCAGGCCTCCAGCAGGTAGTCGACTTCCGCCTCAGTGATGCGTGCGTCCCGGTCCAGCTCTTCCCGGTGATCGAGATCGGTGGTGCCAATCACAGTCGCCCCTTCCCAAGGGAAGACGAATACCGGCCGACCGTCCGTGGGGTGCATGAAGCTGATCGCATGGGCCAGCGGCAGACGCCACCCCGCAATCAGTAGGTGACTGCCGCGCAAGGGACGGATGTGCTCCGTGCCCTGCACAGTACGCAGACGATCAGCCCAGGCACCCGTGGCCTGGGCCACCGCACGGCTGCGGAAGGTGAATCGTTGACCACTTTCCAGGTCCTCGGCCTCCAGGCCGGTCACGCTGCCTTCTTCCCGTCGCAAGTTCACCACACGCATGCCGTTCAGGGCCTCGCCGCCTTCAGCACGGGCCTCTCCCAGCACCCGCATTACCAACCGGGCGTCGTCGGTTACCGCATCGAAGAAACGGGTGCCGCCCTGAAGGCCGCCTTCGTCCAGGCCGGGCACCAGATAGCGCAGCTGCTGCAGCGGGTAGTACAGGTGGTTGCGGCGCCCGGCCAGGGCGTCATAGACCGCCAGCAGACCGCCGAATACGCGCGGCCCCGGAAAGCTGCCGCGGTGCGGCATGACGAAACTCAACGGCTCCACCAGTCCCGGCGCTTCAGCCAGCAGACGCTGGCGTTCTCGCACCGAGGCGCGGGTAAGGCCGAACTGGCCCTTGGCGATATAGCGCAAGCCGCCGTGGACCATCTTCGAGGAGCGACTCGACGTCCCCCAGGCGAAATCCCGCTGCTCCAGCAGCAGGCATTTCCAACCGCGCCTCGCCGCTTCCCGCAGGATTCCGGCGCCGCATATGCCGCCGCCGACCACGATCAGGTCCCATTCCCTGCTGGCCAGTTCCGGCAAGGCTGCGGCGCGCCAACCGGCGTTCCAGGCGGCCATGTTCAATCCTCGAACAGCACGCCGGGGGCGAGACGGCCCTCGGGGTCGAAGTGCTGCGCCAGGCTGCGCAGGGCGGACATGCCCAGAGGCCCTTTCTCCGCCGGCAGCCAGGGCGCGTGATCGCGGCCAACGCCGTGCTGATGGCTGATGGTGCCGCGATTCTGCGCGATCACCTCACTGGCGACGCGCTTGAGTTTGCTCCAGCGCGCCAGGGCGTCAGCGTAACTCGCACCAGGACGATAGACATAGGTGGTGTAGATGCTCGAACCCTCGCCATAAACGTGGGACAGGTGCGTGAACACATGGACCCGCTCGCCCTCATCCGTCAGGCCATTGCGCAGACTGGCCTCGATCTTGCCGAGCAGACTGTCGACGTTAACCCAGTCGGTGGCCGTTTCCAGGGTGTCCACCACATAGCCTGCACCCCACAGCGCGTGGCGCAGGTAGGGGAAACGGAAGCGGTTGTGCTCCCACTTCTTGCCCAGCAAGGTGCCGGTGAATACACCACCGAAGGCCTTCAACAGGCGCCTGGCCTGCTTCAGCGATGTGGCGTTCTGCATGCGGTTGCCAGTCACGCCGAAAGTCAGCATGCATTTGCCGGCGCCCGCCCCGCGCAGCGCCAGGTACCTTTCCAGCAGAGCAATCTGCCCCGGATGGCCAGCCAGGGCCAACTGGGTTTCCGTCTCGATAGCATTCGACAGACGCAGCATGGACAGCGGCACCCGCGCCTGGGCAAGGCGGCGAATACCCTTGAGGGCCTGGCTCCAGCTGGGGAGGAAAACCGCGTAGAAGGACTCCTGATCTGCCAGCGGAGTGACCCGCACCCGCACTTCGGAAATCACCCCGAAGCGCCCTTCTGAGCCGAGCACCATCTCGCGCAGATCCGGGCCCGCAGCCGACGCCGGGAAGGTGGGCAGTTCCATGGGGCCGGCAAAGGTCTCCAGCGTGCCTCCGGCAAACAGCTGCTCGATGCGCCCGTAACGCAGGGATTGCTGGCCACTTGAACGGCTCGCCACCCAGCCGCCAAGGGTGGACAGCTCCCAGGACTGCGGGAAATGACCAAGGGTGTAGCCACGGGCACGAAGCTGGCTTTCCACTTGCGGTCCGTTGGCGCCGGGGCCGAAGGTGGCTATCTGGCTTTCCTCGTCCAGCTCCAGCATGCGGTTCATGCGCGCCAGGGAGAGCGTCAGCACCGGCCGCTCGCTGGCTTGAGGATTGATATGGCCCGCCACCGACGTGCCGCCGCCATAGGGAATCAGTATCAGGTCGCGTTCGGCCGCCAAGGCCAGCAGCTCGCGGATCTGCTCCGGGGTTTCTGGGAAGGCCACACCATCTGGGAACTGGCCGAAGTCTCCCTCGCGCATTGCCAGCCAGTCCGGCAGGCTTTGGCCACGGGCGTGGCGCACGCGAGTCTCGGCATCCAGGCTGATCAGCGGATGTGCCACAAGGCGCGAAGCCGGTACACGAGCCAGCACCTGCTGCAGACTTGCGTCAGCCAGAGGCTGGCCCGCGCTGATGCGCTCGGCCAGGAAGGCCGCTCCATTGGCCGGCAGCTCCACCACCGTCGCCTCATCGCCCCAGCCGTTCCAGCGTCGCATGCCGTTCTCCTTGTTCGGGTTATTTCGTAGGTCTTCGATGGCTGCCTATACTAGCCAGCCGCCCAAAGGCGTCACTGTCGGATCGGGACAGTGGCCATCGCCAATCAGGACATAACAAGAAAACGCATGCACGCCCTCGGCTATACCTCCGTTCCCGCCCTTCTCAAGTACCTGCGCCACGCGGAACAGCTTGGCCTGGAACAGGCCTCCGTCCTCGCTGCCGCCGGGCTCAGCCCGGAGGACCTCGCGGACAACGGCCGACGCCTGCCCAGTGAAGCCCACGAACGTCTGCTGGACCATCTGATCCGGGAATCCGGTGACCCACTCTTCGGCCTGCACTCAGCGCGCTACGTGCAACCCGGTTCCTGGAGCGTGCTGGGCTACATCACCATGAACTGCGCCACCCTGGGCGAGGCCATGAGCCGCATCGCGCCTTACGAGAAGCTGGTGGGCGACATGGGCGTGAGCCGCATCGAGGCCGAGGACGACCTGGTGCGGATGATCTGGAACTGCCGCCACCAGGACCCGGCCATTCGCCGCCACATGGTGGAAAACGTGCTCGCCTCCTGGCTGCTCTACGCCCGCTGGATCGCCGACATGCAGCGCTCGCCGAGGGAAGTGTGGTTCGAACACGCCCAACCCGAGGCGACCCGCATCGAAGACTATGAAGAGGTATTCGGCTGCCCGGTGCGTTTCGAACAGCCCTGCAATGCCCTGCTGGTACCCCTTGAATACCTCGCCGTGCCACTACGTCAGGCCGATGCCAACCTGCTGCGTACCCTGGAAGAACATGCACTGGCACTGATGGCGGGGCTGGATGACGACGAGCCGCTTCCGCAGCGAGTCAAGAATGCGCTGCGCCTACTGCTCAAGGATGGCCTGCCGCGTAAGGAACGGGTGGCGGAAAAATTCCACATGACGGTCCGCACCCTGCAGCGCCACTTGCAGCAAGCCGGCACCAGCTACCAGCAGATACTCGATGAACTACGCCGCGAACTGGCCGAACATTACCTGCTGCGCAGCGACCTGCCGATCCAGGACATCGCCTGCTACCTGGGTTTCACCGAATCCCGCTCCTTCCATCGCAGCTTCAAAACCTGGACCGGGCAGACGCCAGGGGAGTATCGGGAGGCGAAGAGGCAGGCGTGAACAGCCTATAGGGGATCAATCCTGTAGGGACTTGACCAACCAGAGCAGTCAGGCCTGCAACTCACTCAACGGAATAAAGCGCAAGGTATCGCCCTCGGCCAAAGTGGTGCCTTCCAGCACTTCCACCAGCCCCTCTGCCCAAGCGGCACTGCGCAACACACCCGAACTCTGGTTCGGGTAGATCACCGCGCGGCCGTTCTCCAGCCGTGCTCGCAGGTACTCGCGACGATTACCCGGCTTCTTCCAGGTAAAGCCGGCAGGCACCACGAACCCGAGCGGCTCCACCTCTTCGACGCCTAGACGACGCAGCAAGTAGGGCCGCGCCAAAAGGCCGAAAGTCACCAGCGTCGATGCCGGGTTACCCGGCAAGCCGATTACCGGTACGCCGCGGAAGTGCCCGAAAGTCAGGGGCTTCCCTGGTTTGATCGCCAGTTTCCACAGTGCTAGTTCGCCCGCTTCGCGCAGCGCCTCACCCAGGAAATCCGCCTCGCCCACGGAAACGCCGCCGGTGGAGAGAATCAGGTCCACCTGCCCCAACTCGGCCAGCGCCTTGCGGGTCAGCTCCAGATCGTCTGCGAGGATGCCGGCGTCCACGACCGAACACCCCAAACGCTTGAGCCAGGCGATCAGCAGACTGCGGTTGCTGTTGTAGATCTGCCCCGGTCCCAGCGGCTGGCCGGGCGGTACCAGTTCGTCGCCGGTGGAGATCACCGCCACGAGGGGACGACGGCGCACCAGCAACTCTGCAGCACCCAGGGAAGCGCACAGCCCCATTTCGATAGGGCCAAGTCGCGTACCGGCGGGCAATACGCTATCGCCAGTGCGGGTTTCCTGGCCGCGTGGACGGACGTTCTGCCCTGCTCTAAGCGGCTCGAGAAAACGCACCCTGCCATCGGGCAGGACTTCGGCGTTCTCCTGCATTTCCACCAGGTCCGCGCCTTCGGGCAGCGGCGCACCGGTGAAGATGCGCGCGCAAGTGCCAGGTTTCAGCGGCTCCGGTGCACTGCCGGCAAGAATGCGCTGGCTCACTATGAGAGGCTCGCCCTGCCAGTCGGCCAAACGCAGGGCAAAACCGTCCATTGCGCTGTTGTCCCACGGTGGAAGGTCGAGACCGGCCACCAGCGGTTCGGCCAGTACGCGGCCGTCGGCCTCAGCCAGGGCCACGGTTTCACACGCATCGATCGGCGCAGCCACCGCCAACGCCAGCAAGCGCGCCAGGGCGTCCTCGACCGGCATCAGGCCGGGATGGTCGCATCCACTCATCCGCGGCTCTCGCAAGCATTGGCCTGAGTCAGGTGCGGTACGAAGTTACACGGACGATGGCGGTTATCCAGTTGCTCGGCGAGGATGCCGTCCCAGGCCGTTCGGCAGGCATTGGTCGAGCCCGGCAGGCAGCATACGAGCGTGCCGTTGGCCAGTCCGGCCAGCGCGCGGGACTGCATGGTCGAGGTGCCGATATCTGCCACGGAAATCTGCCGGAAGTATTCGCCGAAGCCGTCCACCTGCTTGTCCAGCAGGCAGGCCACCGCTTCGGGAGTGCTGTCACGGCTGGTGAAACCGGTACCGCCGGTGATGAGCACCACCTGCACTTGATCGTCGGCGATCCAGGTGGCGACCTGGGCGCGGATCTTGTACAGGTCATCCTTCAGCAGCACGCGCGCGGCCAGGTTGTGCCCGGCGGCGGTCAGGCGGTCGACGAAGAGCTGGCCGGAGGTATCGGTCTCCAGGCTGCGGGTATCACTGACGGTTAGAACGGCGATATTGAGCGGCACGAACACCGCCTCGGCCTTGTGACTCATGGCAGGCTTCCAGTTGTAGGTGTGAATGCCCGGTGTTATATCACAGCGCCGCCCCGGAGACCTTTCGATGACCGACCAACCCTTGCCGCACTGCTCCGTCCTGCTGCTTTCCGGCGGTCGCGGCCAGCGTCTGGGCGGCCGCGACAAGGGCCTGGTCGAGTGGTGCGGTCGCCCCCTGATCGCCTGGCTGCACGAGCGGGTCCGCCCCCTTACCGACGACCTGATCATTTCCTGCAATCGCAACGCCGAGCAATACGCAGCCTGGGCCGACCAACTGGTACAGGACGACAGCCCGGACTATCCGGGACCGCTAGCCGGCATCCGTGCAGGTCTGGCGGTGGCCCATCACGATCAAGTGCTGATACTCCCCTGCGACGCCCCTCAGGTGGACGACACGCTGATTGCCAGCCTTCTCGCCGCCGCCTGCGAGCGTCCGGTGATGGTCCGCCAGGGTGAACTCTGGGAGCCGCTGTTCTGCGTGCTACCCCGTAGGGTACTGCCGATACTGGAAGCCGGCTGGCAGGCCGGAGAGCGCAGCCCACAGCGCATTCTCAGGCAATTGGACCCGGTCGCAGTGGTCTGCCCGGAAGGCGATCCACGGCTAGCCAACCTGAATACACCCGACCTGCTAGGCCCTTCGCACCCCGGAAACTGAGTCAGATTTCTGGAACTTTGCCAGGAAGTTCTTCGTCAGAAGCTCCGTACAACCAGCGTAATCATCAAGGAGATGACGATGAACCAGCGGATAGTCCCCGCTTTCCTGCTCGCAATGGGTCTTTTCACTCTGGCCGGCTGTTCTTCGCCGACAGTGATCACCCTGAATGACGGGCGTGAAATCCAGGCCGTGGACAAACCCGAATTTGACGACGACTCGGGTTTCTACGAGTTCGAACAATTGGACGGCAAGCGTGCCAAGGTGAACAAGGATCAGGTCCGCACCATCAAGGAACTCTGATTCCCACGGCCCGCTCGCGCACTGCCAGCGAAGCGGGCCTTCACCCTCCCGCAGCAACCCCGCGTCATTCTTAGCCTCCCGCGCCGCGATGCAGAGAAAATAAAAAATTTCTCGCTAACCCCTTGTAGGCCAAAAGTTTTTCTGTAGAATGCGCGCCACACAACGGAGCGTAGCGCAGCTTGGTAGCGCGTCTCGTTCGGGACGAGAAGGTCGCTGGTTCGAATCCAGTCGCTCCGACCAAACCCCGAAAAACCCGCCTTGAAGGCGGGTTTTTTATTGCCTGCGATTTTTCTTTGGCAGCTTTCCCAGTGCAGATGCCAAATCGCCAGCACCGCCCTATCATCAGCCGGTTTCTCCCATCGCCAGGGAAGCGGTCGTGCGCATTGCACTCCTCTCCATCGTCCTGCTATCTGCCTCCGCCCTGAACGTCAGTGCCGCCAATACGCCATGTCCGGCAGTAAAGGCGGTATCGCCCGTTGCGATGGCGAACTCTTCGTCTGCAATGATGGTTCCATCAGCGGTTCGAAAAAGAACTGCGGCGCGATGCTTGGCCAGCCGGCAGCCGGGAGCGCCACGCGGATGGTGGAGGATGGGCAGTGTCTGTGTGGAAGCGGAACGATCTGCATCGGTCCGCGTGGCGGGCACTACTGCCT
Source organism: Pseudomonas sp. BN606 (assembly GCF_029873115.1). Classification (NCBI taxonomy): domain Bacteria; kingdom Pseudomonadati; phylum Pseudomonadota; class Gammaproteobacteria; order Pseudomonadales; family Pseudomonadaceae; genus Pseudomonas; species Pseudomonas sp. BN606. The sequence continues at coordinate 135,368 of NZ_SSOF01000052.1, forward strand.
GACACCAAGCGGCCGGAAGAGCTATGTCAGGAAATAGCCGTCAGGACAGGAAGGCCGCTACGGCAGTCGCATCGAAGGGCCACCCCAGCTCTCCGCCGGTATCGCAACGGCGCAGAACCGGAATGCGCAGACCATAGATTTCGACCCACTCTTCGCGGTCAGCTATGTCCACCAACTCCACCATCAGGCCGCGTTCGACGAAAGGCATGAGCACGCCTTCGGCTACCTCGCAGAGGTGGCAACCGAGGGTGCCGAAGAGTTGGCATTCAGGAAGCATGGCGATGCGCCTCGAAGATCATCGAGGCGCGAAGTCTAGCACGCGCTCAGGCGTCGGTGGACTTGCCCTGGCCCTTGTCTAGCAAGGGTTGCAGACCATCCAGCAGACGATTGTTCAGGGCCTCGGCCTTGGCCAGTTGAGTTGAATCGAAGCGCTCGTCCAGGGCGAAACCACCCTTGAGCAGCTGTTTCAGGGTGTCGCGGCCGTTTTCGGCCAGTTCCCCGGCGCTGCGCAAGGCGTCCAGCAGGCTGTTGGCGTAGTCCTTGAGGTTGCCATTGACCGCGCTGGCCGCCTGGCCACCCTGCTGGGCGACTGCGCCGTATGCGTCAGCGGCCTGCATGACCTTGGTCTGGGTGAGGTGCAGGGACATGGACGCCAGTTGTTCACCATCCATATCCAGCGCCATGGCCCGGTCGAAAGCGCCGGCCAGATCGCCGGAGTAGAACTTGCTGGAGATGTCCTGGACCTGGCCGAGCAGGTCGCTCAGCGCGGCCTTTTCCTCGTCATCCAGATCTCCCTCTATCTCGATCTGCCAGGCTCCGATCTGCAGGCTGGAGGAATGGCTGCTGCCAACCAGAAGCGACGTCTTGCCATCGCTGGCTGCTGCCAGAGTGCTGCGGGAGTAGCTGGCCGACGCCTGGGCAATCGAGATGCGCAGCTTGTCCCCATCACGGGTCTTCACTTCCAGGTCGAAGGTTTCCGCCTGTGCCTGGAATCGCTCGCTATAGCCGGCGACTGCCACCGCGCCGCCCGGCTCAGTCGTAGTCGCTGGCTGCAGGTAGGTCTTCTGCAATTGATCCAGGCCGTCCTGGATGCGGTCGAAAGTGTCGTCGATATCCTCGGCCACCTTGCCGCCGAGCACACCCAGGCCATCGAGAATCTTGCGCGCGTCATCGAAGCCTTTCTGAATCCCGGCGCGAGCCTGGTCGAGCAGCCCCTGCAGCTTGGCTGTGTCGGCGCCATTGGCCGACTCACTGCGCCGGCGCTGGTCGATGAAACCGAGCACGCGGTCCGCGACTTTCTCGGGGGTGTATTTGGATGCTTTGTCGCTCAGAGCGCCCGGTTCCAGCCCCAATTGCTCGCCGAGGCGGCGAGCCAGCGTTTCCTGCGCATTCACCTGCTTTCGCGCCAGGGCAGCGGGCATACCGGAAACAGTAGAACGTTGAGTGGACGAAGCGAAAGGAGCCAGGGCATTCATATCGGGGAGTCCGGAGTCGGCGGCGTCCCCTCTTTGGCGGCCGCAGGCGGAAGAACTTGAGCGGCTGTCGACGAGCGGATTGAGTCAGATGCCAGCGGCGCGCATCAACTGATCAGCTGCGTCCTTCGCCTCCAGCGCCTGCTCGCTCGGCCCCTCGATGTGGGCCATGCTGATCGCCCCTTCCATCAGATACTGGAGTTGGCGGGCCAGACGCTCCGGCTGGGCAACCTCCAGTCGTGCCAGCGCATCTCGGAAGTAACGCTGGGTAGCGAGCTTGTAGGACGCCGCCAGACGATGCACCGGATGGTCCCGATCATGGAATTCGCCCGCCGCATTGATGAAGGCGCAGCCGCAGAACGGTTCCTGTCTCAGCCACTCGGCCAGGCCATCGAAAACCCGCAGGATCGCCTCCCGCGGCGGCAAATGCTCAAACGCCGATACCATGCGCTCGGCTGCCGGCGCGAAGCGCGATTCCAGGGCCGCGATGATCAGCTCGTCCTTGGATTTGAAATGCTTGTAGAGGGTCATCTTGGCCACGCCGGACTCGGCCAGGATGCGGTCGATACCCGTGGCGTGGAAACCTTCGCGATAGAAAAGCGCGATGGCGGTGTTGACCAGTTGATCGCGTTTGCTCGATGCCATTGCAGCCTCCTGAACCGGCGCATTATGCGCATCCCGTTGGATTGGCTCAAATGACGTGGGACGTGAAGCCAGGGATGTCGCATGCTTCGCCCTTGAAATATACAGACAGGTCTGTCTACCATCCAGCGCATTCCAACCAACGCGAGGGACTCGCCATGCAACTTCACGACTTCTACCTCTCCGGCAATTGCTACAAGGTCCGCCTGTTTCTCGGCCTGATCGGTCAACCGGCTGAACTGTTGACCGTGGACCTGCCCCACGGCGCGCAGAAGCACCCGGAGTTCCTCGCGCTGAATCCACGAGGCCAGGTCCCGGTGCTGGTGGACAACGGTCAGCCGCTGGTCGACTCCCAAGCGATACTTGTCTACTTGGCGCGACGCTATGCAGATGCGCACTGGTACCCGCTGGACGCCGTCGCCCAGGCGCAGATCGCTGGCTGGCTGAGCCTCACCGCCAACGAAATCCATAACGGTGTGGCACGTGCACGAATCGGCCTGAAGTTCGGCCGGCAGGTGGATCTGGAGGACGCCCAGGCGCGTGGCCGGCAGGTCCTGGAACTCGTGAACGCGCACCTGACCAATCGCACCTGGCTGGTCGGTGAGCAGCCCACCATCGCCGACGTGGCGGTTTACCCCTACCTGGCCATGGCCGAAGAAGGCGGGCTGGAGCTCGCGCCCTATCCGTACCTGAATAGCTGGCTCGCGCGGATCCGCGCCTTGCCCGGTTACCTCGACCTACCTCATTTCCACGGGGCTCGGAGGACAGAATGAACAGCCCATTCCACCTCGGCCGCAATCGCCTGCCATTGGCTTCAGAAGCTGCGCCCCCCTCTTCTTTCCTGCCCCAAGGACACTGATCAAATGCGCTTGCGTTCGTATTTCCTGCTCATTCTGCTTGGCACCTTCAGCGCGATTGCCCAGGCCGATGGCCTGCGTTTTGCCCTAGTGAAGACTTCGGAAACCGAAACCCTGGACGCCTTCACCGTGGCGGACGGCAAATGGACCGAGAAGGTGAAGGCGAACCACGTGGCGGTGCTGATCCAGCATCACGCCGCTACCCTGCTGTTCGACACAGGCCTAGGCCGACAGGTAGACAGCCAGTTCACCAGCGAAATGCCCTGGTGGGACAAGCCCCTGATGCAGTATGGCGCCGTGACCCCGGCCCGCGACCAGTTGGATCGCGATGGTATCCAGGTGGACCGCATCATCCTCAGTCACGCCCACTGGGACCACGCCTCGGCACTGGTGGACTTCCCCGATGTGCCAGTCTGGGCGCCTTACGAAGAGATCGAGTTCACCGAAATCGCAACACCGCCGGCAATACTGCCCAGTCAGTTCACCCACGGCGTCAAATGGCACCCCTTCACCTTCCTGCCCATTCCCTTCATGGGCTTCGAGGAAAGCCTCGACCTCTTCGGTGATCGCAGTCTGGTACTGGTGCCGCTGAGCGGCCACTCACCGGGTTCGGTGGGCCTATTCCTGACCCTTGAAGATGGACGGCGTTTCTTCTTCACCGGTGACGCCAGTTGGCGCCTGGAAGGTTTTACCGGGCCGAAGGAGAAATTCTGGGTCAGCCGCAGGATGGTCGATAACGACCGCGAAGCCACGCGCGCCCAATTGCAGAAGGTTCACGAACTGCTCCAGAGCGAACCTGGGCTCACTGTGATTCCTGCTCACGACGCCAAGGTGCAGGACGTGCTCGGTTACTACCCGCAGTGGGTGCAGTGAGCTGCAGACCATCGTCTAACAGACAGGAAATGTAACGAAATGCTTTAGTCAAATTGTTGTAACAGGACGACCCGACCGACCTGCAATCCAACGAGGAGACAATAACAATGAGCAATACCTCGCTTGCACGAGCCGTGGCCCTGGCCACGCTCGGCGCCAGTGTCACCCTGCCGGGCATCGCCCAGGCCGAGTTCATCAAGGACAGCAAGGCCAGCCTGGAGCTGCGCAACTTCTACTTCAACCGCGACTTTCGCCAGGACAACGCTCCCCAGTCCAAGGCTGAAGAATGGGCCCAGGGTTTTCTGCTTCGCTATGAATCCGGCTACACCGAGGGCACTGTGGGCGTTGGCGTCGATGCCCTTGGCCTGCTCGGCGTCAAGCTCGACTCCAGCCCGGACCGCAGCAATACCGGCCTGCTCAAGCGCGACCGGGAAACCGGACGCGCCCAGGACGAATATGGCGAGCTCGGCCTGACCGCCAAATTGCGCGCCTCCAAGAGCGTTCTCAAGGTCGGTACCCTGCTGCCCAAGTTGCCAGTCGTCCAGTACAACGATTCGCGGCTGCTGCCACAAACCTTCAAGGGCGGCCATCTGAACTCGATGGAGCTCGACGGCCTCACCTTCGATGGCGGCCAGCTCAAGCAGGTCAACCAGCGTGACTCCTCCAACTACGAGGACATGACAGTTGCCAGCGGCGCCGCCCGCGCCATCACCTTCCGCAGGGGCACCACCAGCGACGAGTTCAATTTTGGCGGCGCCACATACAAGTGGACCGACAATCTCGCCACCGGCTACCACTACGGCGAACTCGACGAGTTCTACAAGCAGCACTATTTCACTGCCCTGCATTTACTGCCGCTGGGCGACAAGCAGTCGCTGAAGAGCGATATCCGCTATGCCCGCTCCACCGATGAAGGCACCAGCAACGTCGACAACAAGGCCTTCGGCGCCATGTTCACCTATGCCCTCGGCGGCCACGCCTTCGGTCTCGGCTACCAGAGCATGAGTGGCGATACCGGCTTCGCCTACATCAACGGCACCGACCCCTTCCTGGTCAACTACGTGCAGATCGGCGACTTCGCCAACAAGGATGAAAAATCCTGGCAAGCCCGCTACGACTACAACTTCGCCAGCATCGGCATCCCCGGGCTGACCTTCATGACCCGCTACCTCTCCGGCGACAACATCGACCTGGGCGCAGGCCGCGAGGAAGGCAAGGAATGGGAGCGCAACATGGACATCGCCTATGTGTTCCAGGAAGGCGCTCTGAAGAACTTCGGCGTGAAATGGCGCAACGCGACCGTGCGTTCGACCAACTTCGGCAGTGACATCGACGAGAATCGCCTGATCCTCAGCTACGTGCTGCCGCTCTGGTAATTCCGCTCCAACAGAAAAGCCCGCCAATCGGCGGGCTTTTTCATGTTCCGGCATTGAGCTCCCGTAGGTTGGCAGCGTGCAAGTCATGGCTGGGACTGCACGTCTGGCTTCACGTACCTCGGCGGAGTGCCGCCTGGGCCAACCTGCAAGGACTCGCAGGTGAAGCGGACATCAGTCCTGCGAAGTCGCACCGATCTTGTGTATCGACAGGTCTGCGCCGTAGTACTCCTCTTCCTGGCTCAGACGGATACCCCAGGTAGCCTTGAGCAGACCGTAGACCGCGAAGCCCCCCACCAGCGCCACCAGCACGCCAAGGCCCGTGCCGATCAGTTGACTCACGAGGCTGACGCCGCCAAGGCCACCCAGAGCCTCCTGACCGAAGATGCCGCAGGCGATGCCGCCCCAGACGCCGCAAAGGCCATGCAGCGGCCAGACACCGAGCACATCATCGATCTTCCATTTCACCTGGGTAGCGGTGAACGCCCATACGAACAGGCCGCCGGCGATGGCGCCAGTCACCAGCGCACCGACTGGATGCATCAGGTCGGAGCCGGCACAGACCGCTACGAGGCCGGCAAGCGGACCGTTGTGCAGGAAGCCGGGGTCGTTGCGCCCCACCAGCAACGCTGCGACGGTGCCGCCGACCATGGCCATCAGTGAGTTCACTGCCACCAGGCCGCTGACGCCCTGCAAGGTTTGTGCGCTCATCACGTTGAAACCGAACCAGCCAACAATGAGGATCCACGACCCGAGCGCCAGGAACGGGATGTTCGAGGGTGCGAATGCCACCAGGCGGCCTTCGCGATAGCGCCCGTTACGGTGCCCCAGCAGTACTACGGCACCGAAAGCCAGCCAACCGCCCACGGCATGCACCACCACCGAGCCGGCGAAGTCGTGGAAGCTCGCGCCAAAGCTGCCCTTCAGCCAGTCCTGAAGACCGAAGTTACCGTTCCAGATCAGCCCCTCGAAGAAGGGATAGACGAAGGCAACGATCAGCAACGTGGCGCAGAGCTGCGGACAAAAGCGTGCACGCTCGGCAATGCCGCCGGAAATGATGGCCGGAATCGCCGCGGCGAACGTGAGCAAGAAGAAAAACTTCACCAGGGCATAGCCGTGGTCGGCGGCGAGTACGCTGGCCGGCTCCAGGAAAGTCACGCCATAGGCGATCCAGTAGCCGATGAAGAAATAAGCCAGGGTCGAGACGGCAAAATCGGAGAGGATCTTCGACAGCGCGTTGACCTGGTTTTTCTGGCGCACGGTGCCGACCTCGAGGAAGGCAAAACCCGCGTGCATAGCCAGCACCATGACGGCGCCCATAAGGATGAACAAGGTGTTAGAGCCGTGGATGAGAGTCTCCACGGCACTGTTGAGGTTTTCCATTGGCGAAGACGACTCCGGCAGCGAGGAAAAAAGCACCAAAGCAGTTCAAGCAGGGATTTCTGCGCACCATCCTGAAGCCGTGCTGCACCGCCACGGATCCAACCAGGATCCAGACTTGGTGCAGGCAGGCCAGCGCAGGAATTCTTCCTGACTGCGTTTCTCTTTGATTTTCATGAGGTTGTGCGCTTGCTCCGCGTATCGACGAGCCTTCCAGGCCGCCCCGATGCGGAGCATTTCGCCACAACCGCGCACCAGCCCGATGCAAGCGCTATACCAGCAATCCGATTGGAAATTCCGGATGAACCTTGGCCGAAGGCACCTACTCTTAGGCATTGAGTCCTACAAGGAGAATCGACATGCCCCGTAAGACCGCCACAACTACCCAGGACGAATTGCTGGCCGACTTCCAGACCCTTGTCAGCGATACTGAGAAGCTGCTGCAGGACACCGCCAGCCTGGCAGGCGAACAAGCAGATGAGCTTCGCCTGCAGATCCACGAAAGCCTCAAACGCGCCCGCGAAACCCTCCGCGATACCGAGAAAAACCTGCGCGAACGCAGCGAAGCCGCCGTCCAGGCCACCGAAGACTACGTACAGGAACATCCCTGGCAGAGCGTCGGCCTCGCCGCCGGCATCGGCTTTCTGCTCGGCCTGCTGGCTGCAAGGCGCTGACCATGAGCGACGAAAACCCTTCCGCCCAGGAGGCGGAACGCGGTCCCTCGCCAAGACGCCTGAGCGCCTCCCTGCTCAACCTGTTGCACAGCCATGTGGAGCTGTTCGGGATAGAACTGCAGGAACAAAAGGCCAGCAGCCTCCACCTGCTGCTGCTCGGGGGGTTGACGCTGATTTTCGCCTTGCTGCTGCTGATCGGGCTTTCGGGCCTGTTGATCGTGCTGCTTTGGGAAAACTGGCGCCTGGAAGCGCTCGGAGGACTCTGCCTCTTCTACCTGCTCGCCACGCTTTACTGTGGCGTGCGCCTGCGGACAGCGATAGACGACGAAGAATCGCCCTTCAGCGCAACGCTCGAAGAATTGGCCCGTGACCGGGAGCGCCTGTTGCCATGAGCCTGCCGGAACTGCCCCGCAATGCATCCCGTCGTGACATGCGCAAGGCATTGGTACGCCTACGCCTTGAAATGCAGCGCCAGGAACTGCGCCACGAATCCCTGCTGCTGACTCAGCCATTGCGCCAGGCACGTGAGTTCACCCGCCAGCTGGACATCCCTCACGCCCCGCTTTGGGGCATGGCGGCGGTGGCTGTCCTGGGTTTTTTCGCCGCCCGCAAAGGCAGCCTGAGGCGCGGCCTGCGCCTGGGCAGCGCGCTATACCCGTTGTTGCTGGCCCTGTTGAAGAACCCGCCGCGAAGCGGGCCGGGGTAATACACCAGCCGGGGAAGGCAACTGGCCACATTCTTGCTACGGGTGAGCGGCCCGTCGCACCTGAAATGGGCAACACCCTGCGCACCGCGCCGCCCCCTGGCCGTCCACTAAGGAGTCACCGTGATCGATGGGCAACCGCTCGCCTGCTTCCAGCCCTTCATCGATACTGCTACAGGGCTAATCGCCGGCGTCGAGGCCCTGGGGCGATTGCGCCAGCCGGACGGCAGCCTGCAGTCGGTCGGACCGCTGTTCGTTGATACCAGAATCTCGCCGGCTGCTCTGCGCCGGCTCGACCGGCAGCTGCGGGAAGACGCTTTGCGGCGCCTGCATGAGGCCCCGCCAGACTGGTTCCTCAGTTTGAACATCTCGCCGCGCTGGATTAGCCGTCTGCGTCCGGGCCAACCCTTGCCCAGCCTCAAGCAACTGCAGCGCTTCGGCGTCCCGGCCGAACGCATCGTTTTCGAGATCACCGAGTTTGGCGGCGCCAGCCAGCGCCTGGCGGACGTGGTGGCACGCTATCGCGAGGCCGGCGCGCGAATTGCCATCGACGATTTCGGCGCCGGATATTCCCAGCTTGATCGGGTTTTGGCGTTGCAACCGGACATTCTCAAACTCGACATGCGTCTGTTCCAGGCCGCCGCCCGTGGCGGGCCCAGCGGTGAAGTGGTGAAGGCACTTGCGCAAATGGCCGAAAAGACCGGCTGCTGGATCATCGCCGAAGGCGTGGAGACGGAAGCCGAACTGGACTTCGCCCTGGAGTGCGGCGCCCGCTACGTGCAGGGCTACTTGTTTGCCGCGCCGCACCTGGAGTTCTTCGAGGAAGATGCCTTCGTCCAGCGCTTCGCCCTGCTCCGCGACCGCTACGTACAGAGCAAGCTGGCCGAACGCGCACGTCTCATGAGGCTGCGCCGCAGCCTCAACCAACTGATGGCACGGCTACGTGACTGGGCCGAAAGCGGAGCGCCGGCGTCGAGCCTGGCCAGCCCGGAGGGTTACCCCTGGTTGCTGCGCATCTACCAATGCGATCGTAATGGCACACAGATCACTCCCAATCTGCATTGGGAGCCTGGTGGTTGGCAGGAGGACGCGAGCTACCGGGGTCACAACTGGTCCTGGCGGCCCTACTTCTATCAACTTCTGGCCGAAGGCTGGGAAGAGCGCCGTCTGACCCTGTCCACGACCTACCGTGACGCCACCACCAACCAGTACTGCCTGACGGCCGGACAGTTCATCGACAACGGCCGCCGTCTCCTGCTGGTGGATGTGGATGCCGCCGGCCTGGCAATGGACTGAGTCGCCGGTAATCGCTTGGGGTAGAGTAGGATCTTCGGCCACAGAACGGCGAGGACAGGCCTTGGACTGGCAGACCCTGCTCACCCGCGAACGCCTTGGTAAACCGGTGCACAGCACCGATGAGCTGGGCCGTAGCCCCTTCCACAAAGACCACGACCGCATCGTCTTTTCCGGCGCCTTCCGCCGCCTCGGGCGCAAGACCCAGGTGCATCCGGTCTCCAGCAACGATCATATCCACACACGCCTTACCCATTCGCTGGAAGTAAGTTGCGTGGGGCGCTCCCTGGGCATGCGCGTCGGCGAGACCCTGCGAGATTCACTGCCGACATGGTGCGAGCCGTCGGACCTCGGCGTCATCGTCCAGTCGGCCTGCCTGGCCCATGACATCGGCAACCCGCCTTTTGGCCATTCCGGAGAAGACGCCATTCGCCACTGGTTCGAACAGGCGGCGGCGCGGGGCTGGCTGGACGCCATGAGCGAAGCCGAGCGAGCTGATTTCCTCAGCTTCGAGGGCAACGCCCAGGGCATGCGCGTGCTGACCCAGCTGGAGTATCACCAATTCGACGGCGGCATGCGCCTGACCTACGCCACTCTCGGCACCTACATCAAGTACCCCTGGACTTCGCGCCACGCCGAGGCACTGGGCTACAAGAAGCACAAGTTCGGCTGCTACCAAAGTGAGCTGCCGCTGCTGGAGCAGATCGCAGCCAAGCTGGAGTTGCCGCGCCTCGACCAACATCGCTGGGCTCGCCATCCACTGGTTTACCTGATGGAGGCTGCGGACGACATCTGCTACGGCCTGATCGACCTGGAAGACGGTCTTGAGATGGAGCTGCTGGACTATGCGGAAGTCGAATCCCTGCTGCTGGGCCTGGTGGGCGACGACTTGCCGGAGACCTATCGCCAGCTCGGACCAAAGGATTCCCGTCGGCGCAAACTGGCCATCCTGCGCGGCAAGGCGATCGAACACCTGACCAATGCCGCCGCGCGCGCCTTCGTCGAACAGCAGGACGCCTTGCTCGCCGGCACCTTGCAAGGCGACCTGGTGGAACACATGCACGGCGCGGCCAAGCGTTGCGTGCTCCGCGCCAAGGCCATCGCCCGCGAGAAAATCTTCCAGGACAAGCGCAAGACACTCCACGAAATCGGCGCCTATACGACGCTGGAAATCCTCCTCAACGCGTTCTGTGGCGCCGCGCTGGAGCAACATGGCGGGCGCACGCCGTCATTCAAGAATCAACGCATCCTCGACCTGCTCGGCAACAATGCACCTGACCCTTCCTGGCCGCTGTATCAGGCCTTCATCCGAATGATCGACTTCATTGCCGGGATGACCGACAGCTACGCAACCGAAATGGCCCGAGAAATGACCGGCCGATCCAGTCCGACCTGACCCAGCGCCCTCAGGAGACGCTTGATGCGTACGTTGCTCAAACAGAGCCTGCACTGGCACGCTGGCGCACCAGCGTGGGGACCCGCCCTGATGGCGGGACTGGGCTGTGGATTGCCTCTGGTGCTGGGCCTGTTCACCAGTCACACAGGATTTCTCTGGGCTGCCACTGGAGCCTTCCAGGCTTCGCTGGCCAACCCCTTGCACCGTTTGGGCATGCTGCGCATGACGCTGCTTACCGGATTGGGAGCGCTCGCCGCGGGGATGGGTTTCTGGGTGGCCAGCCATCCGCTGCTGAGTCTGTTCAGCTTCGCCCTGATGGGGCTCCTGATGGCCGCTCTGCAACGTTTCGGCAACGAGCTTGGCAAGCTGGGAGCCGGGCTCGCTGTGTGCCTCTGCCTCGGCCAGGGCCAGGCGGGTCTCGGCAACCTGAACAATGGCATGGCAGTGGGCGCGCTGTTCGCCATAGGGGGATTGTGGGTAATGTTGCTGGCGTTCGCGCTGCGGGCCTATCACGGGCTGCGACTGTGGCCACTGCTACCCAGCCCAGGCAACCTCGCCAAGGTGGCGCGTCGCCTTGCGCAACGCATGTCCCATCGCCTCTGGTTCATACACGCCCTGGCCTGCAGCCTTGCCGGCGCACTTGCCGGGCTAGCGGTGAACCTGACCGGATTGCCGCGTGGCTACTGGTTGACGTTGACGGTGCTGACTACGATCCAGATGGACCTCAACGGTAGCCTGCAACGTGGCATCCAACGTTGCGTGGGAAGCCTCGTGGGCGCATTGATCCTGATCGGGGTGGGGAGCTGGTTGCAGAGCCCTGCCCTGCTGGTAGCCTGCCTGCTGCCATTGATATTTTTCAGCCGGGCGTTCATCGCCCAGCATTACGGACTGTTCGTGGTGCAGACTACCGTGTGCTTCGTGCTGCTGGCGGAGAGCCTGTCCCGCGACTGGCATCTCCCCGAACTGCGCCTGTACAACTCCCTGCTGGGTGCCGGGCTTGCGATGCTGGTCGCCTACCTCGCCTTTCGTGCCCGTCTGCACTGGGGAACCGCACCAGCACCTTCAATGGAAATGGCACGTCAGGGCGAGTAGCCCCGGTCGTCACTCCTGCAGGAGACACTCCAACTCGCCCTGGACGCGGCCCAGGTTCTTGCACACCGCACGGGCCAGGTGCAGCAGCTCGGCGTGCTCGGCGCCGTTGTCATGGGCTCGGCTGTAGGCCATGCAAAGGGCCAATAGCGGTTCGGCACCGATCAACTCCACTGCGCCCTTGACCCTGTGCACCAGGCGCTCCAGCTCGTTCCAGCGCTCAGCCTGCAGAAGGTTCTCCATCTCCTCGACGTCAACCTCGTTGGCGCGGTGCAACTCCTGCAGCAGCATGCGGGTCACTTCCGGCGAGCCGCCCGCTGCGCGCTCCAGCAGACCAAGGTCCAGGCGGACGGGCTGATCATCGCTACATGGTTCGCCCTTGGGTAGCAGACTCTGGAGATAGCGCTGCAGACCTTCCAGGCCAATGGGCTTGAACAGGCAATCGTCCATGCCAGCTTCGCGGCAACGCGCCAGTTCTTCCGGCTGGGCGTTGGCAGTGAGACCGATGATCAGTCCGGGATGCACGCCTCGCGCGCGCTCCCTTTCGCGAATGCTTCGAGTCAGTTCATAGCCATCCGTTACCGGCATATTGCAGTCGGTAATGACGAGGTCGAAATCCGAAGCACTCCAGGCAACCAGGGCCTTTTCGCCATCCTCGGCCTGTTCGGCAAACTGCCCCAGGAGCTCCAGTTGCTGTACCAGCATCATTCGGTTGACCGGGTGATCGTCCACCACCAGCACGCGAAAAGCCCCCGGAGGCAGTTCCCGGACACCATCCAGCTCCGCCACTGGTGGCAGCGGGGTCAGACGTGGCAGACAGAAACTCATGGAAACACACGTGCCAACACCCAGCTGGCTGCGTAGTTCGATGCTTCCCTCCATCAACTTCACCAGTCGCCGGCAGATGCTCAAGCCCAAGCCAGTGCCGCCTTGCCCCGCACCCACGCCGCCGGCCAGTTGGGTAAACGGTTGGAACAGGCGCTGCTGGTCCTCTTCGGCGATACCGATGCCACTATCTTCCACTATCACGGTCAGTTGCAGATGCTCATCAGCTTTGCAGCAGGCCTGCAGACGAACGCGAACCGTGCCCTTGTCGGTGAACTTGATCGCATTGCTGATCAGATTCGACAAGATCTGCTTGAAGCAGGAAGCATCCACCATCACATCGTCCCGGGACTGGAGGTCCAGCGCCAATGACAGTCGCAGGCCCTTCTGCCGTGCCAATCCATCAAACACGCGGACCACGGATTCGATCAGTGCGCGGGGGGACTCGCGACGTGGCTCCAGAGTCATGCGCCCGGACTCGATCTTGGCTATGTCGAGAATGTCGCCGATCAGCGCCAGCAGGGAATCAGCCGACTCTCGCGCCACCAGAATCGCTTCCCGATCGAGACGTTCACGCTTCAAGGCAAGCTCGAGCATGCCGATGATGGCATTCAACGGGGTGCGGATTTCGTGGCTCATGGTGGCGAGGAAGCGACTCTTCGCAACGTTGGCGGATTCAGCCTGCTCCTTGGCCTGGCGCAGTTCATCCATCAGGCGATTGCGCTCGGTGATATCCACCCAGCCGCAGATCAGGCCACGAATCCTCTGCAGGGCATCGCGATAGGGAATGGCCCAGTACGAAACTTCCAGGGGAATGCCGCCCAAGTGCAGCTGATAGTCGCGGAACAGCGCCTCGCCATTTTCCAACGCGAGCCGACTCAGCCCTTCCAGCACCTCGAGCTCTTTTACGGCGTCTGCCTTGAGGCCAGGCACTTCCGTCAGACGCAGACCAATCAGTGCCGCGCGTGGTAAACCAATGGCGTCGATGAAACTGCGGTTGCAGGTGATGGTACAGCCGTCGAGACCGCGCACTGATAGGGGAAAGGGAATCCCATCGATAAGTGATCGCTTGAATGCCAACTGGTCGTTGAGGCGACGTTCCTCCCGCTCACGCCGCCACACCTGACGACGCAGATACAGCGCCCATGAAGCGAACACTATCGCCACCAGCAGAAAAGCGAAGCCGATCTGGTAGAGCCGCGCCCGGTACTCGATCCAGCTGCTCGCAGGCTCTTCGGCCTTGGTATACCAGCGGTTGATGATGCTGCCCAGCTCATCTGGAGATACGGACAACAACGCCTTCTCGAGGATGCTTTGCAGTTCGGGCGCATCACGAGATACCGAAAAGGCGAAGCGGCCCGGATCACGGCCGATGGTGTCGGCGATCCGGAGTTGCCCGGGATAGTATCGATTGATAAGGAAGGTGGACGACGCCATAGCATGCACCGCTGCATCGGCCTTGCCCTCCGCGACGTTCGCGAGACCCTCGATGCCGGTTTCGACTTCTCGCAGCTCTAGCTTGGGGTAGTTCTCGCGAATGTACGGGATCAGCGAATGCCCGGCAGGAACCACCAGGGTGCGCCCATTTAGCTCCCCAAGCCCTTGCGGAGCGCTATCCGAAGCCCTTACCACCAGAACGCTGCTGGTGCTGTAGTACGGTCGGGTGAAGCCAAGGAACTGGCTGCGCTCGGGTGTGGAGAACAGCGTGGCGGCCATGTCGACGCGCCCTTCCCGCAAGTCCGCGAGCATATCCCTGGCGGTGGACCTGGCGCTGACTTCGAACTCCAGGCCGGTCCTCTGCCGGATCAACTCCAGGAGATCCGGCACGATCCCACGGAAGCGGCCCTGCCGGCTGAAGAAGGTCAGCGGCTCGAAGGTTTCATCGACCACCAGCCGTGCGGGATTATGCTGCGCCATCCAGCGCAACTCGCGTTCGGTAAGTTGGGGACGAAGGTTGTCCAGGAACATCCCCGCACCGCCGCCCCAACGCTTCGCAATACCTACGCGAGCGGCATCCGGGATCCCGGCGATGGCGCTGTCGAAAATTCGCTGCAGCCGCTCGTTACCCTTGGCCATGGAGAAGCAGACGCCAACACCGTCGAATCCGGCAAAGTTCGTCATGCGCAGGTTGATGAGGTAGCCCTGCCTGATCAGGTAGTTGGCAGCGACGGCGTCGCCGATGAAAACATCGCTCTGATCGAATGCGACTGACTGCAAGGCTCTGCGCACCGAGCTGTGCTGGATAAGACGCGCATCGGGGTAGAGCTGGCGGAGCATTTCCAGGCTCGGCCCCTCCGCTGAATAGGCGAGGCGCAAGTCGCGAAGATTGCCGCTGGCCGCACGACGATCATCTATGCGCGTCACCATCACCGGCTGATGATGCATGTAAGGGATGCTCTGGATCAGGCCAGGACTGGCAGCGTCACCTTCCATGCTGTTGCCCAGGAGGTCGACCTTCCCGTTGCGCAGCGCCTCGCGAGCCGCCTCGCGGTCAGGGAAACGCAATACCTCGGCCTTGACCCCGAGGGCCTGGGTGATCAGCCGCAAGAAGTCCGCAGTCACCCCTTCGTAGTCCTGGCCGCTCGCCGTGATATCGAAGGGAGGAAAATCGGGTTCGTTGGTGCCGATCCGCAACACGCGCTTTTCCTTCAACCAGCGCTGGTCATCCTCTGTCATGGACACTACCAGGCTGCTGGATTCGGACCGCCCCAACAGTTCCAGGGAAAGATTATCGTCGCCAAGGCTGATCGAGGGCAGGAGCGAGCCTCCGAGCAGGAGGCCTGCCAGCAGGTAGATTAAGCGCATGAATGCGTCAGATCAGGGTGTTGCGGTTGGCGAACTCCACCAGCTCAATCAACGTCCGGGCGTTGAGCTTGAGCAACAGGCGCGTCTTGTAGGTACTGACGGTCTTGTTGCTGATGAACATCTCCTCGGCAATCTCCTTGTTGCTGAGACCATTGGCGAGAAACTTGAGTACCACCAACTCCCGATCGGAAAGGCGGCCGATCATCTCGACTTCATCGGGCAACCCGATCTGCCGTTTGCCGGACTTGATCACATCGCTCGGGAAGTAGCTGTAGCCGGAAAGGACCGCCCGAACCGCCGCGGTGACCTCGGCGAGATCGCCCTCCTTGCAGACGAAACCCGCCGCACCTGCCTGCATGCATCGCGTGGCGTAGTGGTTGGGGTTCTGTCCGGTCAGTACCAGCACCCTCAGGGGCAGGTCCAAGGCGTGGAGCCGGGCAATGACGTCCAGACCGCCGAGCTTTGGAATGCCGATATCGAGTATCACCATGTCTGGCTGGTGCTCCCGCGCGAGCGCGATTGCATCAACGCCGTTGTCCGTTTCTGCCACTACCGCGTAGCCTTCGCGGTCCAGTAAAAGCCTGACGGCGAGGCGGATCACCGGGTGATCGTCGACGATCATTACCTTGTAGGCGGACTCGCTTCCCGGCTCGAGGAAATCGTCCAGATTGACCAGTTTGCTCACAGCATCGCCCCCTTGGCGCGGTTTGGTGGCTGCCAAGATAGAGAAGCTCGTTGCACTGTCGACCCCTGAACGGCACCGGTCGCGCCATTCAGGACAGGACCTACCTTAGCTTGCGTCCTGTCCTACAGCTGCGGGCCAATTTCGATAGGAAAGACAGTTCGGTTCCCGCCCGGTGATCGCCAAATCCATGGCCCCGGGTGCAATCGGGATCGCCGGGCTTTCGCAGTTTCCCGGCACCTCCCCTTCTGTAGCTGACAATTTTGCCCTTCATGGCAGTTTGCACGACGCGCGCAACGAGCCTCATCTATGCTGCTGTAGGCCACCAGGGACAGGGCTCGAGGAGCTTCCGCAATGCCGCAAAAGTTCGCTGAGCGTCGCTTTCCGTTGCACGTCCACATCAGTGCGCTCTTTACCCTGCTGCTGCTTATCACCGGAGTGGTCCTTGGCCTGTTCAATTACCGCCAGACCAGCCAGATCATTCTGTCCAGCAGCGATGAGCTTTTCGACCGCATCAGCGCGGAGGTGGAAACCGATCTGCAGCACACCTACCAGCCGATCCACCATCTGCTCAACCTGCTGGCCCTGAGCGACACAGACCAGTCTCTGGACAGCACAGATCGCCTCAACGCCCTGCTCAAACCCCTGACCCAGGCATTGAAGGACAACCCCAAACTCGCATCGCTGTATCTCGGCTATGACGATGGCGACTTCTTCATGGTCCGCCACCTGCGCAGCGAAACCCTGAAGAAAGCGTTCAAAGCACCGCCGACTGCAGCCTTCCAGGTGTGGAGCATCGAGCGAGACAACCAGTCCACGGCGCGCTCGCTGACTTTCTTCTTCGACGACCAGCTCAACCAGATCACCAGCCGCGAGGAGCTCAACGAACGCTATGACCCTCGTGGCCGGCCCTGGTACTACCGTGCCCTGGAACAGGATGGTGCGATCACCACGGCACCCTACGTGTTTTTCTCCAGCGGTGCTGTCGGCACTACGTTGGCCCGCCCCAGCGGCGGCGACGCGGTGATAGGTGCCGACCTGACCCTGGAAGACCTGTCCGCCACCCTGGCCAATCACCGAGTCACCCCCTCCACCGAGGTGGTGCTTTACCAGCCTGACGGCCGCGCCGTGGCCTATCCCGACACCAGCAAACTGGTCAGGCGTCTCAACGGCGCGCCCGAGCTGGGTGAAGTGAAGGATTTCAGTCCCCCGCTCGCGGCGCTGATCGGCCTTTCCGGCCAGGATGCCCTGCGCACCAGCCTGGAGATCGGTGACCGACGCTGGGTCCTCGCCCGCCAGCACCTCAAGGAGGGCGGTCCGAAAGGCCTTCAGCTGGCAGTTCTCGCTCCTGAGGACGAACTGCTGGATGATGCCTATCGCATCCGCTGGCAGAGCGCGATGCTGACCCTGGCCATCCTGCTGCTGTGCATCCCGCTCGGTATCCTGCTCTCGCGCGTTGTGGTCGAACCGTTGCGAGCCCTGGTCACCCAGGCCGAAGCCATTCGCAGCTTCAACTTCAGCCTGCCCGCCATGGGCCGCTCGCCGATCCTGGAAGTCGACCAATTGGCGGTCGCCACGGCGCGAATGAAAGAAACCATTTCCAGTTTCCTGGAAATCGCCTCCAGCCTATCGGCCGAAACCCGCTTCGACAATTTGCTGCGACGCGTCCTCGACGAAACTGTCGACATCAGCGAAGCCTCCGGCGGGCTGATCTATCTGATCGACAACCAGAAGGGCCGCCTGGAGCCTCACGGTCTGTTCCTCAACGATCAGGAGCAGGATCTGGAATCACACGGTATTCGTGGCTTCGGCCTTGAGAGCCCGGCCCTGCCGCACTGGCTGGACCTTCCATCCCACGGCGGCCCGAGCCAGGTTTGCTCCTTCGGCTATGACCAGGCCGGCGCCTACCGTGACCTGCTGAAAACCTTGGAAAGCCCTCGCGTACATCTGGTCAGCACCGGCCTGCACAACCGCCAGGGTGTCACCATCGGCGTGTTGGTCCTGCTGCACCGCGACACGGGCAAGGAGTCGCGCCCCGCCATCCTCAGGCCGGAACGCATCGCCTTCGTCGAAGCCATCTCCGGTGTCGCCGCGCTGTGCATTGAAAGCCAGCGGCTGCTGGAGAAGCAGAAGCAGTTGCTGGATGCATTCATCCAACTGATGGCCGGCGCCATTGACGCCAAGAGCCCTTACACCGGCGGACACTGTCAGCGAGTGCCTGAAATCACGCTGATGCTGGCGCGCGCCGCCGCCGCCAGCAACGAGACACCATTCCGCGGGTTCAACCCCACGGATGAAGAATGGGAAGCGCTGCATATTGCCGCCTGGCTGCATGACTGCGGCAAAGTCACGACCCCGGAATACGTCGTGGACAAGGCCACCAAGCTGGAAACCCTGAACGATCGCATCCATGAGATCCGCACCCGCTTCGAGGTGCTCAAGCGTGACGCCTGGGTGCGCTACTGGCAGGCGATCGCCCAAGGCGCCGAGGAGGCCGGGCAAGTACAGCTACGCGATGACGAACTGGTCGCGCTGGACGATGACTTCGCCTTCATCGCCCGCTGCAACCTGGGCGGCGAAGCCATGGCGGATGCGGACCAGGCACGCTTGAAGAACATCGCCGCACGCACCTGGACGCGCACTCTGGACAATCGTCTGGGCGTGTCCTGGGAGGAGGCCCAGCGCCTGGCCCGAACCCCGCCGCAGCCGCTGCCGGTGGAAGAGAATCTCCTGGCCGACCGCCCCGACCACGTGATCGAGCGCCCTGCCAGTGAGCTGCTTCCCCCTGACAATCCCTGGGGTTTCAAGCTGCAGGTGCCTGCACACAAATTCAATCGTGGCGAGCTGCACAACCTTTCCGTTGGACGTGGCACGCTGACCGAGGAGGAGCGCTACATCATCAATCACCACATCGTGCAAACCATCCTGATGCTCAATCACCTGCCCTTCCCTGCCCATCTCGCGAACGTCGCGGAGATCGCTGGCGGGCACCACGAGAAGATGGATGGGACTGGCTATCCGAAACGCCTGACCCGCGAAGAGATGAGCCTGCCGGCACGTATGATGGCGATCGCCGATATCTTCGAGGCGCTGACGGCCGTAGACCGCCCCTACAAGAAGGGCAAGACTCTCTCCGAAGCGCTGGGCATCATGATCGGCATGTGCCGCAATGCCCACATCGACCCCGACCTGTTCGGCCTGTTCATCCGCTCCGGGGTCTACATGGACTATGCGCAGCGCTTCCTGAAGCCGGAACAGATCGACCAAGTGGACGAGACGGACGTGTTGACGAAAGCAGGGCTGGCTTGATCGGGCGGCACACGCCGCGAGTTCATTCGACAAGGCAGCGAAGCTGCCCCCAGATGAAGCCCCTGCAGATCGGTGGTCTGCCTGGTGATTGAAATCGCCCGTGCAGCAATTCGCAGAAAACAAAAAAAGGGCGCCACCAGGCGCCCTTTTTCCATCCTTCAACCCAATCAGGCGTTGACGGGATTTTCCGGGTACCACACGTCGATCAGCGGGCTGACAGTGGAGCCGGCCAGCTCAGCGTGGCCCTTCTTCAGCCAGGCTTCGACCAGGTCACGCTGCTCGGCGGTTACCGAACCACGCTTGCCAAGGCAAACGAAACCGTAGTCTTCGGAACCGATGAAGCCCAGACCATTGCCCTCGACCGCTTCGTCGATGAAACGCTCGAAGAATGCCGAAACCGCTTCCAGATCCAGGCCCTCCTTGTAGTTGAAGGTGAGTTCGAAACCCAGTTCCGCGATTTGACTATTTAGCAACCTTTGTCATTATTTTTTCAACGCCCCTGGAATGGGCCATTCAGACCGCCACGGCAACTCAATAAAAATGACAATTATCAAAGACACCCGGGCCATCCGCTCTCATCCTCTCGCTGCAATCGACCCAGAAGTGGCGAATCTTATTAACCATGGGGCTTCGCTCCACCAACGATCCTTCGGCACGAGTCACCACAGCATCAGTGTTCCCCTGCAGCTGTTGGAGGCCTACTGCGACATTGCCGGCCTGCGAATCACCATGGAAACGCTCAGAAGCTCAGCCATTGAGGCAATCATGCAAGGGTTCTGCGCCGCGATGGCAGGCAATGCTCTATTGGAGCAATCGGGACCACGGAACGTCGGAATTTGCCGTCGTCTCTACCAGTCGCTCACCTCGGCACGAGCGCGAGTTTCTGGCGCTCACGCTTTAGCTTGGGACATCTCCCTGTTCAAACCAGACCCAGCCGTGTGCGCGAGGATTGCTTCGACTAGTGATGACAAACGTTGGTACTGGAAGGGCTGGGCAATCCAAAGCCCGCACAAACGTGGCGTGTACCTGCGGCTCGGCCAGCTCGTAGTCCCTTATGGAAGGAAATTTGTAGAGGCCATCTTCGCAGAGGTTGAAAAAGACTTCCGTGGCCGACCTGCCTCATTTCACAACGAATGGAATGACATGTTCGACTACCTCGGCGAGCACCAAACCAGGTGGCCACGGAGGACCTTTAATACCGAAGAAGGCGTGAAAAGCTTCATGCAAGCCTTCACGATTGCTCACTTCACCAAGGCAGAGAAGGCCCAGAAGGACGCAAAATCACAAATCAAAAGCTGGAACACGTTTGTAAGCACGGTTGAGGTATGCCTATGCAAAACAGGGGTATGGGCAAACCTCTCGAAGCCTATCAAGAAGCCACCATCGTCAACCAAACGTGGATCTGAAACCAAACTAAAAGAGTGCGAAGACGGGCTGCTTGTCCAAGAGAAACTACTTACGAGCATTCCCCTTCACGTAACCGACTCTGAAGCCGTTGAGGTCCTCTTCTTCCACATTAAGAACGACCTAGCCACGGTTCGTGGCTGGGCAGCCCATCAGGCTGCAGACCTTAAATCCCGACAAGCTCGTCGTGTCCTGCTAGCTCAGAAAGGCAATCCGATTATAGAGTGCAAAGGTTCAAGTACCGCGAAAAAATATACGCTGGCCGACGTCTGCGCGACACTGGAGGCCACCAGTTCCGAAGTGCCACCTGCGTTCCTCTGCAAAGTCCATTATTGGGTCACTGGCGAAAACTGCAGTGGCTCAGAACTTGCCAACTATTACGGATACCCCGTGACAGGAAGCCTGTTCCCGCTTCAGTGCTTATTGGTGCTTGAGCATCCTGAAATCACGACCGAATTTCTACGGAGTTTCGAGCTTTATAATGAGCAAGGTCAATTGACGGGATTTGACGAAGAGAAGCGTTTACTCACTGGATACAAAAACCGCAAAAGATCAGATATGCGGGAGCAGGTAATCAAACTCAATGACATTTCTTTCCAAACAGTTAAGGACATCATCGAAATAACTAGCGTATGCCGGAGAAAGCTTCGTGCCCAAGGAGATGACAGCTATCGCTACCTATTTATCACGTCAGGCACAGCCTTTGATCGAGTTCGGCGGGCCAATGTAACGTACTGGAACAAGCATAAATTTCTTGGAAATCCTAAGTTGCGCGAACAACTAATCGCACAATTTAGTCCCCACAGCGACCTGCCAGCAGACGAGTTGATCGAGTTCATCAAACGGGTGCGACTGACCAAGATACGGACATCTAGGGCAGTTGAAATATTTATTCAGACCAAAAGTAGCGAGGCCATGTCTAAGGCCCTCGGCCATGAGCGTTACTATCCAGATCTTCTCAGCCACTACCTTCCGGATGCGTTACTAGCATTTATCAAAGCTCGGTGGATCCGAATCTTTCAGAAAGCTCTTGTTTGTGAAGCGATGAAAGATAGCCCGAACCTCCTTCGGGCGACGCAATTCAATACCATGAATGAGTTAGATGACTTTCTGGCCAACCACCGAATCAAAGAGATTCCGTCCCAGGCCTCCGACCCTGAACGCACAGAACAATGGGAAAATACCGAGACCAGTGAGGCTGTACTCTCTATCGGCGTGCCGTTCCTGGCTTCTCTGCTCTCACTCGAAGTGGCAGTCACAGCCTCCACCGACCGGGCCCGCGTATGCGGAAAAGCAGAATACTGGGCGTCGTTTGCAGACAAAATCAAGACAGAAATCAAAAAAGGATCTAACCGTCTACTGAAAAAACACCTGAATGCTGCATTGAAGCTGATCGACGCAAAAAAAATGGAGAAATTGATCTATGTCCCTGCTCACTGGGCGTGAATCTAGCACGGGGTATGAATTCCTCGATGAGTTTGGGGTAACAGAACTATCGCCTCATACGTCAGCACCTTGGCTGCTCAGTGACTTCGATGAGACTCTTTGGTCAATTTATATTAACAAAAAGAAATTATACGAACTTGATTGGAGTGTACGTCTTGGGGATGGCAGCCTATTAACTGACGACAACAACGAGGTACTACTCCGGTCATTGAAGCACCTGCTCATCATTGGCACGACGGGAGTCAACGACGAGTTTGCCACACTCGCGCCAGCGTCCCTAAAAACGCGCCTTTCATTCATATTAAAAATCATTGACTATCTGTTAATCCATGCTCAAAGCCTTAGTCTTATCCAATTCGGCCTTGGCGCCTTGAACGCCGATGAATTGAAAGGAATTCTCAACCATTTGGCCTCCTCCCCACGGGCTGAAGAGTCCGTTTATGCATGGCATGAACGCGCATCCGCTTTCTGTAATGCCCAACTGAGCAATATAATCTACAGCGAGGCCGAGGATTTTTTTGCTAAGTATCCAAGTATGCTGGAGGTTAACGATGATGAATGTGAAGATCTTAAACTCAATATCACCGTAGCTGAGATCCCGATGATTCGTGCGGCGCTCATGAAAGCTAATTTGTACTACGGAACCCACTGCCAGGGCTTTAAGGTAAATACTAAATTACTTTCGGAAAGCGTCTATCCAGACACGATCTACGGGCGGCAGACGCCAAAATCGTCTCTCGAAGTACTAAGCTTCTATCCCAGCGAAACCAGGTATAAGCGCGAATATCCGAAAGTCAAAGTAACCACAGGTGAATCCGAACACCTTATAGACACCGCGTACTTTTACTATCGGTATGCACTCGTGAATAGCGCAGCGCTCAGCACATTGGGGTTGCCGGCTCCCTCAGATACTCACACCATCATAGAGTACATTCCAAAACTCAACGAGGCTTCCCGGTACAGAAGTGTGCCTGCGAGCAACCTGCTAAAGCTCTTCCGTTGCAGTATAGATTTTCATGTCGAACATGGAAGGAAGGTCCTAAACGGCTTCATCAGAGTAGCAGCGCATTGCCACAGACAGAATCTCGCAATGACCCGCCTACCCGAGGCGGACTTTTTGAGGATTATCGGCCCGGAACTTGTCAGCTTCGGCGTTAAAAAGTTAGGCCTTTCGAGTTACCGTAGTAATAAATCTCCTCGAAAAGGTGGCGCAAAGCAATACTTCCAGCACTTACGCGCCAACCATGGACTGCTTGAGTTGGTGAGTGTCTACCTGGGCAGTGTCCAGTTGGCCGTTGGGATGCTCATGGCGCGGCGCATTGACGAGTTGGTCACTCTAGACGCCTCGAGATGCTTGGACGAAAGCAAATCATGGCTTGTCTTCAACCTAGCGAAATCCACCCACAAAGCCTTGGGGATTCGGCAGCGTGAGTCTCGGCCTATCGATGCCATTGCCGTCGAAATGATTGAGGAACTGCGCCGCTTTCAAATGATACTTAAACGCCTTGGAGTTATAAGCGACCTGACCAACTTGTTCGCGACTCCATGGTTGCGGGGACTCAAAGGACTGCAGGACTGCACACTGCACCTGTACCATCGCAATCTGGACTTGGCCTGTGACTACTTCGAAAGCGATATTAACGCTGCTGGGGAGCGCTACTACGTACGCCAACACCAACTACGCCGCTTTTTCGCCATCATGTTCTTCTACACGAATAGCTTCGGCGAGTTGGATACCCTTCGCTGGATGCTTGGCCACCGCGACATCGAGCACGTTTGGCACTACCTGACTGAATGTCTGGAGCCCAAAGATATCAGGGGAGCGGGCGCCCGCTATTTCGCTGAACTTGCTAAACAGGAGCGGTTGGAAAACTATCAAAATTTGCAAGATTTGCTGTTTGCGGAATTCGGCACCTCTAAATTTTCATTGGTAGACGAGCAGAAAATCGAAGATTACCTTTCGGCGATGCTTGAAGAAGGTAAAGTCCGGATTGAGCCGCAATTCTTCAACGATGAAAACGGCAAATCCATGAAAGTCCTATTTATTGTCAGCTAAAACAATGAGCACATTGCCTAAGCGCGAGTTGATCGACCAATCTATTGGGAACATTTTTAAATTACTTTCAGACATAGCGTACTCCCCAGGGAGCTATGTCGAAAATAAACAGGTTTTTAACGCACTGAAGAGCCAGGGAAATCTCTGCGCCCTCGATCTGGATTTCACCGTACAGGATGAACAGCTAGCAATTCGACCAATAAGCCTTAACACTCTCAAGAAAAGGCTCTCCGACAATTCCTCTGATATAAATTTTCAGCACCTGGATAAGCTTCGAGTGCAAGCACAGGCGGCAATACGAAAATTTAGCGAAGATTTGACCACCCCTAAGAAGAAGACCCGTTCTGCATTGGAGGATCAGATTGAGGAACTTAAGAAATCTGTCGCCACACTCCATGCAGTTAACATGGTTCTAATACAGGCACTGGAGGTTAACCGAAGGGATCTAATCACAATATCCGATACCCCCAGCACAGGTCTTCGACAAAAAAGGATTAACGACGCGATCAATCGGATCATCAAGATTTTAAATTTGAATCCTGCACCTTTCGACGACATCACTATTCTGTCCATGAAAAAGCATTTGCAGTCGGTGCCCAATGAAAAATAGAATCGTTGAGTATCCTGAATCAGCTCAACTTTTTAAACCTATTCCTATATTAAGACTCTACGACTATTTAACGCAGGACACGCTCCGAACGCTTGACGGCAGCAACATGCCCTTCATGACATGGCCGGATGGATCACCATGCCTGCAAGCAAATGCCTACATGATTAGAATCCGTATGCAATCCGGCCGAGGCGGGAACGGCCCGTCAAGACTCGGAAGCAAAGGTGGTACATTTGGAGAGTACGCGGGTCAGATTAGCCATTTGATCAGGTTCTGCTACTACAACAAACTCAATTTCATTTCTCTTTCGGACGACGATTTTTGTGAGTTCATCGATGGGCTCCGCAAGGAGACCAAACTCAACAACCCAAGCCAACTCAAGAGAAATGAGCGCACAATTTCCAGCATTGGCAAAAGGTGCTTGAACTTTCTATCACACGTTGGAGAAATGAACCAGCTGCATAATTTCGTTGGCATTGGTGGAACCATTGCTATAAAAATGGTCGATTCAACTGCCTATCGAAACGGAAAATCCTTCAAACGCTCCAGCGTCCACCATAGATCTTTCAGGACGGCCAGCGCCAAAAAGACTCGCAAGCCTATTGGCGAGGCGAGCATTGAAAAGTTGCGCTATGCAGTTGATGAGATATCCAACTCAGAATTTCTATGCAATCGTCGGCACTTGATGATTTCCTTGTTTGAGGAACTTGGTGCGCGACGAGGCGAAATTCAGCCTATTACCGTTGCCCAGGTATTAGCCGCCAGCAAGAAAAAAAAACACATAATTACCATCACCACTTTAAAGCGAGGAGAGACTGGCCTGACGCGCGAGTTAGAGCTGAGCCCTCCCCTGATTGAGGATCTCTTGACATATATTCGCGGCGATCGCCGCGAAATCATGAAACGATTTAAGGGCATTCCAGATCACGGCTTCCTGTTTGTTACCGAGCGCGGCGGACGCCCTTTAGGGGCAGACACGCTGACGACCGAATTTTCAATAATCCGACGCGCAGCTGGCATTGAGGAACAAGCTTGTGCACACCTCTTTAGACACGCCTTTTGTACCAACATTGTCGCCAACCTCATTGCTGAAACACAGGCGCTAAGCACCGACTCATTCAGACAAACGCTGATGACCAATAAGATGCTGGCCGAGCGAGCGATGTCCATGAGCGGCCATGCAACGCTAGAAAGCTTGCTTGACTATGTAGACGCCGCTTTCAGGGTCAAATCCAAATTCGAGCAACTCATCCACAACGTCGAAATCGCCCGACGTTATGAAGTCTACGAGCGCCGAAGAAAACGCCTTCTTCAGGATTTCAAGGCCGGCAAAATCAGCAAAGAAAAATACATCGAGCGCGAGGAGTCCCTCACAGCGGCAATGGATAGTGACCTTAAGACTGTGTAAGGCCCTCTCAACGCGCCGTCAAACTGATGGCCAATTCAGCCTGGCAATCCCACGCAGAATGCCTTCATCGAGTCTTTCAACGGCGAGTACCAGGATGAATGCCTCAACGAGCCACGATTCTGTTCGCTGGCAAAATCCAGAATTCGCACCGCGGCGTAGCGACGGGATTACAACGAACACCGACCGCACCGCACGATTGGCGATCTCACTCCGGAGGAATTTGCTGCGGAATGGCGAGCCAGCCAAGAGAAGATAAAGTCACTGCTTGCCGGAAAGGTGGAAGAGCTTCCACAAGAAAGTCAGCCTTGGGCTTTCTTGAATTCCCGTAACGATTAGTTGGCCTGCAGTTCTGTCACCTGAGGCAGAAGAGTGGCTGGATCGCACGCCAGCACGCTGGCGATACGGTATAGCTTCTCGACGGTGATATTCACTTCACCACGCTCGATGCGTCCCATATAGCTGCGGTCAATGCTGCAGGCCAGTGCCAATGCGTCCTGGGAAATCCGGCAGGACTTTCTCTGCGTCCGAATGCGTGTCCCCAACGCTTTCGCCAACTGATCCATGACCGCCTCAACTCCACTTGAGGCGGCACTATCCTGCGTTTGCCGACGCACAAACCACGGACTATAATCCGCATTTTTACGCTACGACCCCGTGGGTGCCCGCATGAGATCTGCCTCGTTCATCTTCGATAGGCGGCTGTATCAGCTGCTTCAGGAGGAAGGGCGCACGCAATTCACGACTCGTGACCTGCGGGATGCCTATGCCAAGCGCTTGGAGGGCATGACCTTTCGTCTCGGCAATGTGCGCCGAT
This sequence comes from Pseudomonas sp. BN606, assembly GCF_029873115.1. Lineage (NCBI taxonomy): Bacteria > Pseudomonadati > Pseudomonadota > Gammaproteobacteria > Pseudomonadales > Pseudomonadaceae > Pseudomonas > Pseudomonas sp. BN606. The sequence continues at coordinate 162,479 of NZ_SSOF01000052.1, forward strand.
ATGTGTATAAGCAGATCCGCCGAATGCTGCGGGTAGGCTGGCTCGTGCTTGACGAAGAGCGCCGCACGCGCGGGCAGGTCTACCACCTGCAACCAATCCCGGCACATTTGCAACTCGAGCTAGTAGACAACGGGTTCGAGAATAGCCTCAGCGAACCAAGGCAGGCGCCGCCAGTGCTTGAGCCGCCTAGACCTTCATTCGACGCGGAGCAGCACCTGGAAACGCTCCTCAAGGAGATCCGGCTCGACTTCCTGTCCGCCATGGGCGAGGCGGAGCGATTCAAGCAGTTACTTGATGACATGCCGGATCTGCGGGAAAAGGTCGAAGGCGAGTATTTGGAAGCCATGGACCGCAGCTCGCGCCTCTTGGGACACCTCCGTGCCGTCGAGAAGACGCTCAAGACACTTACTACTTCGCGATGACGTCATCCCTGAGAAATTGGCAGCGTCGCTGTATTGAAACGGCGCTCGAGCACTTCATTTCCACGCCGCATTTCTTCTGCCAGGCAACACCGGGCGCCGGCAAAACTCGCATGGCAGCGGAGCTGGCCCGGCGCCTGCGGGAGCAAGGCTTGATCGATCTGGTGCTCTGCTTTGCTCCGTCGTGCCAGGTGGTGGACGGCTTTCGCTCGACCTTTTCATCGGTGCTTGGCGGACGCTTGGACGGCTTGCTTGGCGCTTTGGGTGGCGCGTACACCTACCAAGCCATGGAGTACCGAGACGAGGCATTCTGGCGCCTCCTCGACGACTACCGCGTATTTGTCGTCTTCGACGAAATCCACCATTGCGCCGGTCATGATCCGCTCCTGAGCAACGCCTGGGGACAGCAGATCCTGCAACGGATCCAGGATCGTGCCGCTTTCACCCTGGCCCTTTCCGGCACTCCATGGCGCTCGGACGACCGTGCTATTGCCCTCGCGCGATACTCCTCTCCCGAGGGGCACCTGATCTGTGACTATCGCTATGGCTTGAAGGAGGCCATTGCGGACGGGGTGTGCCGTTCGCCTCGCATCGTCCTCCTCGACAACCAGAAGGTGAAGCTTACGGAAGAGTTGGGGGCCGAGAGCCTCGCCAGGCACTTTCCCAGCATTGTCAAGCTATTGGAGGAATCCCCCGTCACCTATGAAGACCTGCTTCGCCATGACGAGGTGATCGATCAACTGCTCGGCCTGGGATGCGAAAGGTTGGATGAGCTTCGCCGAATCAAGCCGGATGCTGCTGGCCTGGTGGTCGCCACCGATATCGAGCATGCCCATCAGATTGCCCAGACCCTAAAATCCAGGGGAGAAAGTTGCCGGGTCGTAACCAACCGAACCCCGGATGCCCAGCAGGTGATCAATAACTTCAAGCACAGCGACTGCCGTTGGATCGTCGCCGTGGGAATGATCAGCGAAGGCACAGACATCCCCCGCTTGCAGGTGTGCTGCTACCTCAGCCGCATCCGAACCGAGCTGCACTACCGGCAAGTGTTGGGACGGGTGCTGCGGCGTATAGGCGAGCCCGATGACAAGGCCTGGCTATTCATGCTCGCGGAGCCCACGCTCCAGCGCTTTGCGGAGCGCATTGCAGATGATCTACCGGATGATCTGGCGGTGCTGAGTCAGGTTCATACGCCTACTTCTACACCCGGCATTACGTCTGGCGGGCTGGCTACCGCTAACTATGTCGATGGCAGCAGTGGTACTGAGAGTGGGCAGGGTCTTGGGACAGGTTCGGTAGGCATCTCCTCGTTGGGTGATTTCGCCGCTGAGCCAAGCTATCAAATCAGCTTCTCGCAGCACTACCGGCAGCTGTTGGTGGCTTGCTTTTGACGGCCGATTGGTAACGGAATCAAATTAAACGCAGAGGCCATCGAGCTTGCCAAGGACCAGGTCAGTGAGATGCTCACCCATGAGAAGGCTGGACAGAATCGGGCCAGAAAGAGAAGAACTTCTTCGAAACTCGCGTCATCGAGTACTAGACCTACGGCGCACTGAGCTGGGATCAAAGCTATCTCGCGTAGTTTTTCAACAAACACTGAAACTTTTTCACTGAATGTTGAAACGAATGCACCGAGACGGTGCATAGCCGCTGCCAGGGGAGGCAGCGGCGACAGCCATCCAAGGCTGGCTTTCGCTGTTAGGTCGAGACCATTGGCCCCGAAGGAATAGAGGGCAGCAAAGAGTAAACAACAGGGCCGGCGAGCATTGCTCGCTGGCCCTTTTTACTGGCGGGACAGTTCCGGCTTGGGGGAAAAGCAGCCGTCACCTTCCCGTGTAACTTACAACCTCAGTTTGATTCCGCCTGGCTATCACAAGCCAGGATCATCGATGTACCAGGGGGTACGCCGAATTGGACAAACAACGAAAGACCAAGCCCCCAAATGGGCGGTACGACACCAACGACGAAACGAAACGAATCGTCTGGACTCAGGCTGCCGGTCACTGCGAGCTATGCGGCACCGATCTCACATTCGACTACCGCGCAGGCAAGCCAATGAAGTGGGGCGAGGTAGCCCACATCCTACCGGCCAGCCCCCAAGGTCCGCGGGGGCGTAAGGACCATGACGAAGCAAAGGCGCAGGGGCTCACCAACGACAGCGCCAACCTCATGCTCCTCTGCCCAAGCTGTCACAAGAAGATTGATCGTGACGCGGATGGCTACCCGGAAAATGACTTGAGTGGCCTGCATCAAGCCTACCTCGAACGTATCCGCCTCTTGCTTCAGTCCAGGTCTTTGCGGATGCAATGAAAGCTGATGACGAGCGGCGGCCGATCGATACGTAGCAGGGGCTACATACGGGTCTAAGCTGAGTGTATTCCCTTAGGGTCAATCTCTAATGGCTACCCCTAGCAAAGACACTCGCGCAGATGGTGCCTCAGTGGCAGCGGAGGCAGGCTGCAGTCTTCGGGAGTTGGAGCGACTTAACCGAACGCTCGAGACCCTTAGTGCAGGCAATCGTATGCTTCTGCGCTGCTCAAATGAGCAAGAACTACTGAGCGGCATGTGCCGCGTAATAGTAGGAAAAGGCTATTATCGCTATGCCGGTGTTTGGAGTGCGCTAAACGACGATGGCTATCCCCTAGTTCATATGGCGTATGCACTCAGCTCTTCACATAGCCTTCAGGAGGCTGAATTTTTTAAAAGCATTTCGCTTTCGTGGGCAAATCCAGAAAGGGGAGGAGCCGCAGCTATCGCTGTCATTACAGGTAAAGCCTGTGTCGGCCGCAATCTTCTTACCGACCCTGACCACGCTAAATGGCGCGAAGACATGGTTCGTCTTGGTTATGGATCGGTTACTGCCTTTCCATTGCGGGTAGATTCAGTTGTCGTAGGATCTCTGTGCATCACTGCTACCGAACCTGAAGTATTTGATGAGTCTGAAGTTTCTTTGTTAGGCGAGTTGGCTGATGATCTGGCGTTCGGGATAGAAAATTTGCGCATACGTGCAAAGCATCAAGCTGCAGAAAAAAAAATTCATCAAATGGCTTACTACGACTCACTTACCGGACTACCTAATCGAGAGATGTTTTATGAAAAAATCAAGTCAGCCATTATAGAGTTCAGAGAGAAAAATCGCCCGCTCGCAGTATTGCTTCTAAAGGCCAAAAATTACCACGAAATCAAGGACACCTTTGGACACATACAGGGAGACAAGTTACTACAGGAGATTGCCAACCAGCTCTGCGCGACAATACTCTCGAGTGGATTTGTTTCTCGCGTAGGCGAGGCCGAATTTGCTATTCTTTATCCTCATGCGGACGCAGAATGCGCTATTCAAATGGCGCAAAAGCTTAATGCATTATTTCATTGTGCGCCTGACTCTTCTGGGCTAACCCACTATACAAGGGTGACGATAGGAATTGCGTTGTTCCCCGGCCATGGTGTTGAGCCGGATGCATTATTTAGGCATGCACGAGCTGCTATGTCCGAGGCGAGGCGCACAGGACGCGACTATGTGGTATTCGCGCATAGCCTTGATGAGGCATGCACCAACCGGTTATTACTGACGTCGGACTTGCGTGAAGCGATCAAGCTTGGCCAGCTAATACTCTATTGCCAGCCTAAATTCAGTTTAGCTTGCTCGTATCTATGTGGAGCTGAGGCACTAGTGCGTTGGCGGCATCCGGTTCGGGGCATGGTGCCTCCCAGCGAGTTTGTGACACTTGCTGAATTCACCGGACTGATTACTACACTCACCTTTTGGGTTCTCGAAGCTGCATTTAGACAATGCTTTGCATGGAATGAGTCAGGTTTAAACATTCCGCTTTCCATAAATCTTTCGGCGCAAGACTTATGCGACACCAGGCTAGTCACCAAGATCGAAGGTTTGATGGCGACTTGGGGGGCGAAATCGAATTGGATACAGTTTGAGGTTACTGAAAGTGCGCTCATGGAGGACCCAGCTAATGCGCTAGAAACACTGCGGAAATTGAAAGGAACAGGGGCTCAGATTGCTGTCGATGATTTTGGAATTGGCTATTCCAGCTTGAGCTACCTACAAAATCTGCCGATAGATGCAATTAAGATAGATCAGTCTTTCGTTAAGCAAATGGCCGAGCACCCGAAGGCGGCTGCTATTGTTCACTCTACGATTGAGTTAGCGCACAGATTGAATTTAGAGGTAATTGCTGAGGGCGTTGAAAACCAAGAGGCTTGGGAGCGTCTCGTGAAGATGGGATGCGATGTAGTTCAAGGTTACTACATAGGAGCGCCAATGCCTGCGGAAGCTTTCGGAGATTGGCTGGAGCACTCTAAATGGAAGTAATTTGAGAAGTGATAATCCAGTCGCTTGAAAACGGGACGTTACCCCCCTTAAACCGAAGAATCGGAAGAAGTGGTAATTGGCTCGAAAGCAAAGCTTATCTCTGTAAAATGGATTATTTTTATATAAATATATTGCCCACCATTCGAGCGGCAGTAAGTAGCTCCTAACTCTCAGCACATCAAATCGAAAAGCCCCCTGGGCGAAGCCTCAGGGGGCACGATTAGATTAGATTGCTAGCGCTAGATTCAGCGATTAGGAAGCGCAATCTTGGGAGCGACCTCTTTAGCGATCAACTCTAGCGACTGAAACCAGGGCGCCGGATCATCATAGTAATCATGCGCTTCTACCTGTAGCGTTCCCCAACCACCTGTTGCTTCAAACAGCGCATTGATCTTCTCCTTCACGGTATCGGGCGAACCGACCAGGAAGACGTGATCCACCAAGAATTCAAGATCAGCATTAGCCGGATCGATACCTGCATCCTTGGCATACCCATCCATCATGCCGAAACGACGCCAGATGGGGATCAGGTAGTGCTGGAAGCAGTAGCCGATCGGTCCTTCCATCACCAAACGCTTGGCTTCCTTGTCGGTTTCAGCACAAAACACAGTGTGGGATACCGCATGACGCGAACGGTCCGGGGTATGGCCCGCTTTAATGGCCGCTTCGGAATAGACTTCCCAGTGTCTCTTCAGTGCATCAAGACCAGAAAAGATCGAAACCGGCTTGAAGTTGCGCTCACCGGCCAGACGCATGGACGGCGAGTTGTAGCTGAAACCGGTTACCGCGATCTCAGGTGCCTTTCCCCCCCAAGGACTGAAATCCGCCAGCTTATGCTGTTCATCACCCTCGGCACCTTCAAGCTCTTCCGGATACCCCGCATCCCAATACTTACCTTCATAGAAGAACGGCTCACGCTTCCAGATCTTCTCCATGATGAACAGTGACTCTCGCACCATGTCGTTCAGGTCCTTGGTTTCGTCTCCACCGCTAGCCGTGTTGGACTGGCCGGCGTTGCGAATTCCGTGCATGTAGGAGGCTTGCGGATAGGCGCCAGCACCAATACCGAGGAAGTAACGGCCTTCCAGAATGCGTGACAACCAGCCGATCATGGTCGCTAGTTTTGCTGGATGCTGATGCGGCAGCAGGTGGGCCATAGGCCCGAACTTAATGTTCTTGGTTTGCAAGGCTGCAGCGGCGATTAAAAGTTCAGGGTTGGGGATGTTCTCCCATATTTGCGAGGCGTGCTCGGAGATCATCATTGAATCGATACCGACGCTGTCCGCCTGCACGGCACTCTGGATGCCCCAATCAAAGGTCTGCTTGGCTGTCCGGCCAGGACGCATGTAGGGATGAAAGATCAAACCAGTTTCCATTGCCATAATTGTTGTCTCCTCTAGATGGGTAATAGGCAAGGGAGGCATTAGCCTGTGTCTGCGGGCAGGTGCCAGCAGAGGCGACTATAACGGCGTTATACTGATCAGTCAACCATCGCGTTGATTGCTTTTTAATGCTTGTCACCCCAACATTCGCTAAGCTGGATCCCTGGCGTTCCTAGATCGTTCCTGATGCCGAATACCACACGAGCGGGAGCGAGGAGGAAGAGCCCTAACGATACCTTTTGCCCACCAGGATTAACCCAAATCGGCTCAGGGATTTATTGAATTTTATGCACAGGTTAATCAGATGAAATCGATGGTTTCTCCCAGCATTAAGGATCGCCTCAGTGACACCCTCGAAGTGAAGAAGCGCTTGCTGCAGGTAGCTCGGCACCTACTGAGTACAGAGGGACGCGAGGGGGCAAGCTCTCGCGCAATCTGCGCCCTGGCAGGGGTCGGCGCACCAACGATCTATCATTACTTCGGCGATCTGACAGGGCTGCACCGGGCTGCCATTGATGAAACCTATGTGCAAGTAGCCGAAGCCTATCAACAGGGAGCGAAGGAGCGCGGCCCCCAGCAGGGGTTGAGAAACGGCTGGGGCGCTTTTAATCACTTTGCTCATCAAGAGCCACTTATGTGCAGGATAGTTATCCAACAGATCCTAGCCGGCGAGCCTCCGGCTACCGTTGCGGAAACGCTGCGGACGGTAGAGAACGACCTATCGCGGCTATATGAAGAAGGTGTCCTGAATTGCCCCGCTCATGAAGCAGTTCAATTATTATGGATAGGCACACTGGGAACAGCCTGCTTTACATCAATCAAAAAAAATGAAGAGCATGAAAGTTACCCAGCATTACAAGAGAAAATGGTGGATTTAGTCCTTAACGCGTTGTTTTTAAATAAGATCCAATAACTTTAAATGGACCCCTGGAACATCTGGATAGTTCTTACTTTTGATTGCACTCGCACACTTTCATCATGGATTAAGCGCTTACATAGCACGACCAGTAACTCCAATTGTATTAAAACTGGTCGATACCAGGATCTTGCCGTCGCGAACGGCATGGCGGCAGTGGCTCGAACTCACGCCTGAGCTTGGGCTTGCCCCGCCCCCATCCCGCTAACTTCAGCACGGCCTCAAAAGTCGTGGAGTGACTGGCGATCCCGATAGCCGCCTGGAAAAGCTCCATTGGCTCAGCCTGACAGGAAAGCTTGTGTGACAGGGCCAGTTGAAGGAGAAGTGGGTGTTTCTCCGCGGAAATTGTCGACGGTCGTCCAGCCTTGGTCATCGGCTCGCCCCGGGTAGGAGCCAATGGATTACTTGATTTTGTCTGCACCCTCTTAAGGAGTGTCTGGCACAGCATTCCGGTTTCAAGATGCGCTTCACGCCGACCAGCGCAGCCTGGTTGTCTTTTATTGCGCAGCGGCAACTAGCGGTCGCCCTTGACCACTAGGTGCGCCGGCTTGTCATGGCACAGGGCATTGGCCTGATCAACGCGGATCCGGTCGAGCACCTCACGGCCATGGCGGGCGAAGACATGAACAGGTCGCATACCACCTCCGCGCGTGGGCAATGCCATTTCACTTCCATATCGAAGGCGGTGTTCATGTCCATAGCCACTGACGCGAACCGTTAGCACCACTCGCCGAGCAGTTCGAAGAACAGCAAGATCGCCTACAGCTGTTGCCGCGGAGTAGCGATGGCCCTTGTACAACGCAAATGCGAAGAAATGGCCCCATCGACTGCCTGCTTCGCCCCACATCCGGCACCGACAATGATCGGAGTTCACTTCCCTTCGACACGCGCCACCTGTCAACACCACCGTTGACCGGAAAGGAACGTCGATGCTAGGGTGCTCGACGAAGGCTCCACACGCGGCCGTCGTCGCAAAGCTCTTCAACGGAATGGTAAGCGAACCTGCCCGAGCAATTTGATCCAGCTCTCCGGCAGTACCTTAAAATCTCGCTAAAGGCACTATTCCTGGAACCAACGCGTTAATTGGCGTTGGTCGGATTCGAATGCAGACAATCAAATAACAACAAGGGTCGCATCGCCTTGAATCACGAACAGGTTTCAATAGAAACACACGATGGCAAGTGCCAGGCGCACATCTTCAAGCCAGAGGGTCAGGGCCCATGGCCCGCCGTGATTTTTTGCATGGATGGCTTTGGCATCCGTCCCACATTGTTCCAAATGGCTAGGCAGCTCGCACAAGGCGGCTATGTCGTATTACTACCTGACCTGTTCTATCGAGCTGGCCGCTATGGGCCATTGGCGCCTGCAGAGATTTTCAGAAGCCTCGATGTCATGGGCGCAATCGGCCACCTACTCGCCTCAACGGACAATCACAAGGCGGCACAAGATACGCAGGCATTCATAGACTACTTGGACACCCGCACCGATGTTGCTAGTCCCAATATTGGGACAACCGGATATTGCATGGGTGGTGGCATTTCTCTCTCCATTGCAGGCACATATCCGGATCGAATTTTGGCTGCTGCGAGCTTCCATGGAGGCAATCTTGCTACGGATGCTGAAACCAGCCCTCATTTACTGGCGCCATCAATCAAGGCGCGAGTCTATGTCGCCAGTGCCGATAGAGACGACTACTACTCACCACAAATGGCGAGGCGTCTGGAGAAAGCGCTGTTAGATGCGGGCGTCGATCACCGATGTGAAACCTATGCAGGGGCACTACACGGCTTCGCCGTACCTGACTTTCAAGAATTCAACAAAGAAGCTGCCGCGCGCCATTGGCGTGAGCTTTTTGGCTTGCTTGACACGACACTGATTTTTTAAAAGATACAATTTAGTCATTTTTATTTAGCAGACACAAGACGACCACCCTTAATTGCAACGGGCGCTCACATGCTGACATCGAAAAGCCGCAGAGCTACAACTGAATGCCTTATGCATCTAATTGATGCGTTGGAAGGACACTCCAAACCCAACGCACCAGAAGAGAATTTAACTGCGCCCCCCCTAGTTAAGCGTGCTTACCGCGCATTGCGCGAACATGTGCAAGCGCAAGATCATAAGCAGCAACAACAGACTGCCCTCGCCAGCCAGATAGTTTCGTTAACTCAGCAGCGAACCACTACCACGAACGAAAAACTTCATGTCGATCAACGCATTGAACTAATTAGCCTAGCCAGCAACGAAGGACTTTGGGATCTTCCGGTGAAAAATGGAGACCCCGTAAATCCAAATAACTCCCTTTGGTGCTCAACACGGTTTCGCTCATTACTTGGACTGGATGACGAAAATGATCTATCCGTGCAACTAGGAACTTGGATTCAGCGCATACATCCTGCCGACCTGAAACCTACAACGGATGCATTGAGCAAATATCTAAAAGAAGGCCGAGACGACGTTACTTTTCGCACTGAATACCGACTACGTAATGCCGCAGGCGATTATGTCAACGTTGAAGTAAACGCAAGGGCCTGGCGTGACGCGAAAGATGTACTGATACGCATGGCCGGCACTATACGTGACGTACAAGTACAGCGCGATCGGGATTACGAACTGGAGCGGACGCTTGAGCGATTCGAGATTGCCAGGGAGATAATCAGCGACGGTCTCTGGGATATGGAGGTGATAGGCGGCAACCCACTGAATCCTCACAATCCCCTATGGTGGTCGCAACAATTCCTTCAAATGCTTGGTTTCGAAGATCCAGATGAATTTCCCAATGTTCTCGAAAGCTGGGTTTCTCGCATCCATCCAGACGACAGACAAAATGTGTCCGATTTGTTTGGCGCACACATAAACGACAGCAGCGGTGGCACCCCGTTTGAGGCGACCTACCGAATAAAATTGAAAAGCGGCGAATATCGCTGGTTCAGCTCCCGGTGCAAGACACTACGAAGCACTGACGGAAAGCCACTCCGGATAGCAGGCGCGTTGGTAGACATGCACTCCCAGTACCAAGAGGAACAATTGCGTGAGGAGCGGGAGCTGCAGGGTAAACTCATAGAACGAAATCTAAGTAAGCTTACCGAGATTGTCGGTGCCATCCAAGCCATCGCTAGCCGCACAAATCTACTCGCCCTCAATGCGGCAATTGAGGCCGCACGTGCTGGTGAGGCTGGACGAGGATTTGCAGTAGTTGCCGATGAAGTCCGCAAACTTGCCACACGAACAAGCGAGGCCACTCAACAGGCGGCTGAAATGCTTGCCACGCAGAATAACAATTAAAACACCTCTTACGGGCAACACATTCCGAAGCAGTAAGAATTGTACTAAAAGGCAACCCAAGCATCACAGCAACACTAGCGGCTTTATTAGCGCAAAAAAACGCACCCTATACAACAAATCATCTAGACAAACTACATATGTCGCAAAATTATCAGACGAAAGTGCACGCCCTCCGCTCCAACACCCAAAAACAGCAGCACTTGGCTGCGCAATCTCAAAACTCACTCTTCACATCGACTGCGGCCTTCAATCTAAGCGCATCACATGCTTAGGGATAGCATCGAACCACCAAACCGGCATTTTTAGATAGGGTATTTTTTAATGCACATCGCACAGGTTTTTTTGCTTATTTCATCCTAAATGCCTGCATCCCTATACTCGATTCAACTAGCTCGCCAATGAATGACGTACCGGCCACGCAAAACAACAAGAGAACCAGCCATGAGCGACGTAGCTCTTAATCGTGCCCAAAGTAATCCAATGCAATACCGCGGCGATGGCCTTCCCAGCATGGAGGGTACGACTATTGGATGGCACGAATTCCTTCTTTACGGCACCGATGCTGCCCTATTCCTCAAAAAACTCACCATTCCTTTGCAAGGCACCTTGGCTGCCTTCGCCGCCTATGCAGATGAGATCATCGGTCGTCTGATAGGCACGGTCTCCTCCATTCACGAGCAACAACTGCTGACTTTTGGTTGTAAGTTTCCATACCTGTCCAGGATCACTCTGCGCCTTTTAGGCTTGCTTCACCGAGAAAACTTCGTCACGTCTCCGTACCTTGGAAAGCTCAATCACTATAGCCTTCGCTCACAAGTACTGCCGATCGCCGAATCTCATCGCCATATCGATATCGACAACTTACCTGTCTACTCGGTTTCACCGCCCCCTTTTACCTAGCCCCTTCTCTACCAAGTACACGAAGTCAAACCTGACTGTAAGAGTGATCAATCAACCTCTTTATAAACCACCCACAGGAAAATATACATGGGCGCTTCAACTCCTAAAGTAAAGCTCTTAATCAACGGCGAATTTGTCGAATCGAAAACCACCCAGTGGCGTGACGTAGTCAACCCAGCCACCCAGGAAGTCCTGGCCCGCGTGCCCTTCGCCACCCAGGACGAGATGAACGCCGCCGTCGCCGCCGCCCAGGACGCCTTCAAGACCTGGCGCAAGACCCCGATCGGCGCCCGCGCTCGCATCTTCCTCAAGTACCAGCAGCTGATCCGCGAGAACATCAAGGAGCTGGCCGCCCTACTCACCGCCGAACAGGGCAAGACCCTGCCGGACGCCGAGGGCGACGTCTTTCGTGGCCTGGAGGTGGTAGAACACGCCGCCAACATCGGCACCCTGCAGATGGGCGAACTGGCCAACAACGTCGCCAACGGCGTGGACACCTACACCCTGCTGCAACCGATCGGCGTGTGCGCCGGCATCACCCCGTTCAACTTCCCGGCGATGATCCCACTGTGGATGTTCCCCATGGCCATCGCCTGCGGTAACACCTTCGTCCTCAAGCCCTCCGAGCAGGACCCGCTGGTGACCATGCGCCTGGTCGAGCTGGCGCTGGAAGCCGGCATCCCGAAAGGCGTGCTGAACGTGATCCACGGCGGCGTCGATGCGGT